>DATMSO010000010.1:0-44119 GCA_035565335.1 Methylovorus sp. | reverse complement strand
TGCTTTTGTAGTCTCCTGAATAGAGTCCCTGAAAGTTAAGTTTAAATGCTTAACTTCCAGGGTGCGATCCGCTTGATTACTTTCAAGCGATACATCCTCAGTACCATTCCAGCTTTAAACCATCAGTTCGCGACCGCTTTATAAACATGAATCGAGCGCGCGGGTATCAGCAGCTTTTCTTTCTGCTTGGTCTCTTTTCCTTCGCCTGTAGAACTGACCAGAAATTGCCAGTGCTTGATTTCACAGTCGGGAATGGTGGCTTCTATTTCAATATGCGATGCATTGAAAATTACCAGGATGCTGGCCTGATGTTTATCGACGGCCATCAACTTCACAATAAGTGATTTGTTGAACGGGTCTTCCCACTGCTCATTGGTCATCAACTGGCCATTGACGTTGTACCACGCCACATCCGCATTGCCGTGTTTGTTCATACCGGTCAGAAACTCGGCTCGAGAGATTGCGTTATTCTCACGACGTATCTGAGCCAGTAAACCCACTAGTTCAATCAGTGTTTTGTCCGGATTTTGCCAATCTATCCAGCCAATCTCACTATCCTGGCAATAGGTGTTGTTATTGCCGCCCTGGCTGTTGTGCAGTTCATCCCCCGCCAACAGCATGGGTACCCCTTGAGAAAGGAACAGGGTGATGAGGAAATTTTTCTTTTGCTGCAGACGCAGGGCATTGATATCGGCATCTTCTGTTTCACCTTCTGCGCCGCAATTCCAGCTTCTGTTGTCATTGGCGCCATCATTATTGTCTTCGCCGTTGGCCTCATTATGTTTTTCGTTATAAGCAACCAGATCATGCAGCGTGAAGCCATCATGAGCCGTGACGAAATTTACGCTGGACCATGGCCGACGATGCTGGGCATCGAATAGATCGCTTGATGCCGCAAACCGGCCTGCAAATTTGGCCAAGCAGCCTTCGTCGCCTTTCCAGAAATCGCGCGTGACATCGCGATAGTCGCCATTCCATTCTGAAAATCCTGGAGGGAATTCGCCCAGTTGATAGCCCCCGGGTCCGACATCCCAGGGCTCGGCAATCAGTTTGCAACGAGACAGTATGGGGTCCTGCAAAATGGTATGGAAGAAAGGGTGACGGGCAGTGAACCCGGAGTCTTCGCGGCCCAGTGTCAATGCTAGATCAAACCGGAAGCCATCCACACCGTAAACCGTTGTCCACATGCGCAGGCTGTCCATCACCATTTGCAATACCTTGGGGTGAGAGGTATTCAATGCGTTTCCACACCCCGTCAGGTTATCGTAATACCGCGGCTCGCCCGGCAGCATGCGGTAATAACTCAGATTATCTATGCCTTTCCAGGATAAGGTAGGCCCAAGGTGATTACCTTCACATGTATGGTTGTATACCACGTCCAAGATCAGCTCAATGCCCGCTTCATGCAGGCGGTCAACCGTGCTGGCGATCTCTTCCAGATCGCCGCTGTGCAGATAATTGGTTTCAGGGGCAAAAAAGGCCAGCGTGTTGTAACCCCAGTAATTGCGGAGATTACGTTCAATCAGATGTCTGTCCTGGGCAAATGCGTGCACAGGGAGTAACTCGAGGGAGGTAATGCCGATGCGATGCATGTGCTCAATCAAGGCCGGGTCTGCAAGCGCTGCAAAACTGCCGCGTATATCTTCCGGAATCAAGCGGTGCTTCATGGTCAGCCCTTTGACATGGGCCTCATAGATAATGGTTTTAGGCCATTTGACCTGCGGCTTGCTTGATTTAGTCAGCGGGGCAGGGTCTACCACGACCGCTTTAGGCATGAAGCGCGCACTGTCCCGGTCATCCATGCGCAAGTCAGCATCTTTCGAAAGACTGAGTTGATAGCCGTACAGGGCATCATCCCACTGGATATCACCTGAGAGCTTGCGGGCGTAGGGATCCAGCAATAATTTATGGCTATTGAAGCGTTGGCCTTGAATGGGATCCCAGGGGCCGTGAACGCGGTAGCCATATAGCTGCCCCGGCTGAATCTCGGGTATGTAAACATACCAGACACCATTAGTGCATTCTGTGAGGTCTATCCGTTCAACCTCTTTACCGTCTGGGGAAAACAGACACAAAGTGACACCGGTGGCATTATCAGAAAACAGTGCAAAATTGGTGCCTTTGCCATCGTATGTTGCGCCCCGGGGAAAAGGGGATCCTTCTTTTAATGTGCGCATACTTTCCTCAAAACTGTAAGTGGATGATGGAATCTCCAGATTGGAACGTACTATCCAGATAAAGTTTATTCAGGGAATGCCGTATTAGGTTTATAGACAAGCAATAAAGCAAGCTTTCACGCATAAGGTATGTGCGTATGGCGTTGCCATGAGGACTGAATTGCTGAGGTATAACAAGGGGAAATGCAATGGAAAGCAGGGTAATGGCGAAGTACGCATACCAGATACGAAGCCGTCATGGTGTCGTTGTCGATCATTTGCAGATATACGGCCGGGATGAAGCCGAGGCGCGGCTAAAGTTGCAGAAAATGTATACGCATTGCGAGATTCTGGACTGGCGGGTATTGCCGGACGTGAAAGCGGCAGCTTCCAACTACGAAGATATACTGGACCTTCTGGTTAAATCCGCATGATCTTCTTCCTGCGCAGGGGGCATGCTGTTGAGCTCCTGCAGTAGCGCCATATAATCAAGGGCGCCTTTTGCCTGCGGGTTATAGCGAAAAATATCCTGTCTGGCTTGGGGGCTCTCAGCCACCGCGACATTTTCCGAAATTACCGTCTCGCATAGCTCATGCGCAAAATATTGGCGCGCCAGCTTTTCAACGTCGAAGGTCATGCTTCTGCGCCTATCGTAGCAGGTCAGCAAATAACGCCTGGGCACCCGGCGTTTAAGTACATTCTCAAGCGCCTTCAGGGTTTTTTCCACCTTTTGTGCACCCTGCAGGGATAAGAAATCCGAAGAAATCGGCACCAGAATCATATCCGCAGCAAATACCGCATTCAGGGAAAGCACCCCCAGATATGGGCAGCAATCCAGAAAAATACGGTCGACATGGATTTTCTTTTCTAATGTATCCAGCCCCAACCTGAGACGGTTGAGTATGGTCGGTCCTTTGCCAAAAATGCTATCGACTTTGACTAATTCCCGATGCGCGGGAATCAACAAACCAGCCTCGCTCCATGGCACCATGAGTTCATCAAGCGGCGTGCTGTTCTGGTAGAAACCAAATAAACTGCGGGGCGATGCGGGGGGTATATCGCTGAGGATTTCCGTCAGATGACATTGCGGATCCATGTCGATGAGCAAAGGCGACTGTTTCTGAGTGAGCATGGCGGCGGCGAGATTAAGGACAGAGGTGGTTTTGCCTACACCACCTTTTTGATTGAATACCGCAATACGACGCATGGAGTTCCTTTTAAGCCATACAAAAGCTGAAACTAAAACCGGATATTCGCCTTAAACAGAACTATCATACGATCAAGCCCACTAATTCGATAGTAATAGATGGCAGGTTTTTTCTCCTTGGCAATAACTGACAGGATGCCCCATGGTAAAAGAGTTGGATGTAGCTGTGCTGGCAGGTGGCTGTTTCTGGTGCCTTGAGCCCGTGTTTTCCCAGCTGGATGGCGTTGAAAAAGTGGTGTCCGGCTATACCGGCGGGCATACATCGCAGCCGGATTACAAACAGGTATGTCGCGGGGATACCGGGCATGCGGAGGCGATACGCATCAGCTTCGACCCTGCGCGCATCAGTTTCTACGAGCTGCTGGAGATATTCTTTTTATCGCACGATCCGACAACGCCGAATCGGCAGGGTAATGATATTGGCACCCAGTATCGCTCGGCGATTTTTTGCCAGAATGCTGCCCAGCGTTCCACCGCGGAACAAATGATTGCCGAGCTCAATCAGCTGCATGTGTTTGCCTCGACGATAGTGACCGAGGTGAATGAGGCCGCCGTGTTTTATGCGGCGGAAGATTACCATCAGCAATACTATTCCCAGCATCAGGAGCAGCCTTATTGCATGCTGGTTGCCGCGCCCAAGGTCGCGAAGATTCGCGCCAAATTCCCTGAAAAAATTCGCAATTGATGACGCACGCCGCGCCTAAGATTTAACGCCGGCTGAGCCATTGCCGACGCCAGAATAGCAGCCCCATGGAAGACGCGACAAAGGCCATGACGCACAGCGTCCACCAGAAACCATTCGGGTTTTTAAGCCAGGGCATGCTGTCAAAATTCATGCCGAAAATGCCGGTGATCAAGGTCGCCGGCATGAAGAGCATGGTGACGACTGTCAGGGCCCGTACTTCCATATTGACCCGGTTACTGATGCTGGACATGTAAATGTCCAGCATGCTGCCTAGCTGATCGCGTATGGCTTCCAGCGATTCAATCAAATGAATGGTGTGGTCATACACATCGCGCAGGAAGACCACATTCTCCATCGCAAAAAACTTATCGTCATTCCGTACCAACTGATTAACCGCCTCACGCAACGGCCATATGCTGCGCCGCAGCTCCATGCTTTGTCCCTTGAGTTTATGCAGCTGAAGCAAATGCTGATTGTTGGGCGCGCGCAATAGCTGCTCTTCCAGCTCCTCGCATTCATCGCCAAGCTTCTCCAGGGTGCTGAAATACTGATCGACCGCAGCATCGAGCAAGGCATACGCCAGGTAATCCGTGCCCGCTTCGCGGATATGCACGCGGCCATTGCGCAAACGCTCGCGTACCGGTTCAAAGCAGCCGGTCGGGCGCTCCTGAAAGGTCAATACATAGTCGCGTCCCAGGATCAGGCTGATTTGCTCGGTTTGCATATGGTCGGATACCGAGTCATAGGCCACGTGGTGCAATACCATGTAGAGGTAGTCCCCATAGCTTTCCACTTTAGGGCGCTGGTTGGTGTTAAGAATGTCCTCCATGACCAGGGGGTGCAGGCCGAAGCATTTTCCCAGCTCTGCAATCAGGCTGGTTTCATGCAAGCCGTAGACATTCAGCCATAACTTGCAGGAAGGCGGGCGCTGGTAAGCCGCAAGCTCGGCCTGAGTGAGCTGCTTTTCATGCAGGCTTTCCGGCCCATATTCCAGAATATGGATGGCCGGTTGCTTGGTCTTGATGTCACCGATATAAACCAGGGTGCCGGGTGCGGCCCCTGCTTTTTTCAGGCGTGATTTACGATGTTTTTTACTTGCCATTACACGTCCAGATGACTGTACAACGGTGTCGATAAATAGCGTTCACCAAAAGACGGAATAATCACCACAATCAGCTTGCCCTGATTTTCCGGACGGGCCGCCAGTTGCAAGGCGGCCCACACCGCGGCGCCAGATGAAATGCCGACCAGCAGGCCTTCTTCTGTCGCCATGCGGCGCGCGATGTCCATGGCATCGTCATTTTTAACACGGACGATTTCATCGTAAATCGCCGTATTCAAAATCTCGGGTATAAACCCGGCGCCTATCCCTTGCAGCGGATGTGGCCCGCGCGCACCACCGGACAATACCGGGCTGGCATCGGGCTCCACGGCTACCACCTGAACAGCCGGATTACGCGCTTTCAATACTTCGCCCACGCCGGTAATGGTGCCCCCTGTTCCCACGCCGGATACAAATATATCGACCTTGCCATCGGTATCGCGCCAGATTTCCTCGGCGGTGGTGTTACGGTGGATGGCGGGATTGGCCGGGTTGGAGAACTGTTGAGCGATCACATAACGCGCGTCCGCCGCGGCCAGCTCTTCAGCCTTGCGGATGGCGCCCGGCATGCCTTCGCTACCCGGTGTCAGGATCAGCTCGGCACCATATGCTTTCAACAGCAATTTGCGCTCGCGGCTCATGGTCTCCGGCATCACAAAGGCGCAACGCAGCCCACGCGCGGCACACACCATAGCCAGGCCAATGCCGGTATTGCCGCTGGTTGGCTCCAGCACAATGCTGTCTGCGGTCAGTTTGCCGGCTGCCTGCAAGGCATCAATCATGGCCACGGCAATGCGGTCTTTCACGCTATGGGCGGGATTCATGTATTCCAGTTTGCACACTATGCTGGCGGGCAAATGGGCGCTGATACGGTTCAGCCTGACCAGCGGCGTATTACCGACCAGTTCAGCGGTATTGTTGGCAATCTTCATGCAAATGGTTCTCCAAAAACAGGCGATAGACGAAGGCAAACTTCATTGACGCTATTTTATCTGCGCACAGACCGGGGCAGGCGCATAAATTGCATCTGCTTAGCAGATTTTCCAGGCGCGTCATACCAGCATTGCCATTTACAGTCACCCAGGAAAGGGTTACTGTACGAACCATTAGGGGTGTACTTACAAAAATCATGCAACATGATGAAATTCCTACCATTATTAAAAAATTCAACGATGCCTATATGCCTTCTGTAAATTCCCGCGCGCACAGGCCCGGATCCAAGGCTCTTTCGCTAACACTTCTGCTGCTAATGGTGCCTGTGCTTGCATTTGGTGCAGGCTTGGGCCGCATCAACGTTAAATCGTCGCTTGGGGAACCTCTTAACGCTGACATTGAGTTGCTGGAAACATCGGCCAAGGAGGCGTCCACCCTTGTCGCGCGTATCGGCAACAATGACGAATATCTGACAGCTGGGCTGCAGGATGCCGTCGTGCCGCCGGGAGTCAGGGTTACCAGTGTGACCCGGCCCGATGGCACGCATATCCTCCATGTGACGACACCAAGAGCGGTCAATGAGCCTTTTCTTGAGCTGCTTATCAAGGTGGACTCGGATAATCTGCATCTGGTTCGGCAATACACGGTACTGCTTGATCCTCCCATCAGCAAAATGGGCGATGAGCCGGCGGTGGTTAATACCATTCCCGAGCTGAAAAGTGAGGGGCTGGTGGCGGAGGTGCCGCCTCCTTTGCCTAGGGCATCCCGCGCCCGAAAGTCACGTTCTGGCAGCCAGGCGCCAGGTAATAATCCCCTCATATTCCCAGCCACTATCCCGGTATCGGCAGATACCTACCTGACACAACCCGGAGATATTTTCGGCAAGGTTGCCCAGCAATATCAGCCGGAAGGCGTGCCGCTGAAAAAAGTGATGGCCGCTTTATATGCAGCCAATCCTGAGGCTTTTCGTGATGGCGACATCAACCAGCTGAAGGCCGGCGAAGTACTCAAGATTCCCACCCCTGAAGCCATGGGGGGGGCGTTGCCAACCAAAGCGCAAGCTGCTGTCGTCGAGGTTCCTCCGCCTGCAGCTCCCAAGTCAGCAGATGGACGCCCCAACCCCGAGTTTGTTTTAAAGATATCGCCGGGGGATGCCTCCGATGTTGGGGATAAAGATGGCCAGAGCGGCGAGCCTGGTATTGAGGGTGCGGACGCGAAAAGCGCCAGCCCGCAAGCCACGCCCACGCCCGAAGCGGTTGCACCGGCACCCGTTGCCAGCCTGCCTGCCACGCCTGCACCTTCCCTGGCTACGGTGGCCAACCAGGAGCAACCTGGTTTCTGGGACACCGTGCTGGACCGCCTGGTGTGGATAGGCTTGGGTTTGCTGCTGGGATTAGTTTCGCTCGGCATGGTGTATTACCTGCATATGCGCCGATTGAAGGCGATGCAGCAATGGCATGAAAGTATGGTGCAGAGCACCACGCGCCCGCATCCGAACGATGTGGAGCCTACCGTGGTGAGTGCGCCTGCGCCCGCACCGGTTGCTTCCCCGGTTGCGGCCAGCCTGGCACCAGCCATTGCCGCTCCTGTTGCAAAAGAAGAGTCTGTGCCCGCACCGCTGGCGACTCCGCCGACAGGACCTGCGCAAGAACCTGATTTTGACATCCATGAGGTAGACCCCATCGTCGAAGCGGAGATTTACATCTCCTATGGTCGTGACGAGCAAGCTGAAAACATATTGCTTAATGCGCTGGAGAAAACGCCCGATCGCCATGAGCTGACGCTGTCGCTACTGAAAATTTATGCAGAACGCCGCGATGCCATTGCCTTTGATAACCTGGCTTTGCGTTTGAAAAAAGCCGCAGAAAACGGAGAGTCAGGCACGCTGGAGCAATGGAACAGCGCGGCGGTGATGGGGCATCGCTTATCCCCGCAAAACCCGCTTTATGTGATTGATGGGCTGACCGATCAGAGCCCTGCCCCCGAGCCTGAAGAGGATATCCTGATGTTGCCCGAGCTGGAGCCGATTGCGGAGGAGCCACCGGTCCTTCCAGAGTTCGAGCCCTTAAAACCTCTGGCGGAGACCAATATTCTGGAATTCACCTTCGAGAAGATTCCCGCTGCCGATGCACCACAAGCAGAGGAGAGCGACGAGGAACAGGATCCGCATGCCGCGTTGTTTCCACCTGAGAAGTTTCCGTCAGAGAAAAAATAGCCGCATGGACGCATAAAAAAAGCCGACGATGATGTCGGCTTTTTTATTTACTTCGCTTGAATGCTTTCGCCAGGCGTAAAGAAGAACCCACCGGCAACATGATGCAGTGTTTTCAGTGCATCATGTCCCTCAAAATGCCAATGCCCCTCGGAAAATACCCTTTCATCAGCCCAGGCCGCCACGACTTCGGCGAGATATAAATCATAAGTCTCCTGCAGGTGCGGTTCTGGAATCAGCTTGCATTCAAGCCATGCAATACAGCCCTGGATCAGGGGTGCCTGGATTTTGCTGGCAGCAAAGGTGGGCAGGTCAAGGGCGGCAAGTTTGCTGGTTTCGGGTTTTTCCAGCCAGTCGCGTCCCGAACTCGAACCAGCCTTGACCACCATGTCCGACTGGGCGGCGCATGGCACATTGATGGCAAAGCTGCCACTCGCCAGGATAAGCTCACGTGTGTAGGTCTGCTTGTCGATCACAATAGCCACCTTGGGTGGCTTGAAATCGAGCGGCATGTTCCATGCCGCGGCCATCACATTGCATTTATCCCCGTGTGCTGAGGTCACCAGCACGGTGGGGCCATGGTTCAACAGCCGGTAAGCTTGCTCCAGGCTGACGGTGACCGTGTGTTTCTCCATGGGGATCAGGCGACCAGTTTATTTTTGCCAGGCATCGCGCAAGGTCACGGTGCGGTTGAACACCGGTTTGCCCGCTGCCGAGTCTTTTTTGTCGGCGACAAAATAACCATGGCGTTCAAACTGGAATGTCTCTTCCGGCTTGGCTTCCTTGAGCGCGGGTTCCAGCTGAGCCGTGATCACGGTAAGCGAGTTCGGATTGATATCATCCAGGTAATTGCGGTCGCCACTACCAGGGTGCGCTTCCTTGAACAGACGATCATACAGGCGTACTTCGGCTGCATAGGCATGCGCAGCGGATACCCAGTGGATATTGCCTTTAACTTTGATACTGTCCGCGCCAGGCGTGCCGGATTTGGTATCTGGCAGATAGTCACAATGCACCACCGTCACATTGCCATCGGCGTCTTTCTCAAAGCCCGTGCATTTGATGACATACCCATAACGCAGGCGCACCGTATTCTCGGGAAACAGACGGAAATACCCTTTGCTGGGGACTTCCATGAAGTCCTCACGCTCAATCCATAGCTCGCGCGAAAGGGGCACGACACGTTTGCCGAGCTCGGGTTTTTGCGGGTGGTTGGGGGCAAAGCAGTCTTCGGACTGGCCTTCCGGGTAATTGTCGATCACCAGCTTGATCGGGTCGAGCACAGCGATGCGGCGCTCGGCAGATTCATTCAGGGTTTCACGCATGCAATCTTCGAGGATCGTGTATTCAATCCAGGAATCGGCCTTGGAAACGCCAATGCGATCGGCAAACAGACGGAAGCCTTCCGGGGTGTAACCACGGCGGCGTGCGCCTGCCAGTGTCGGCAAACGCGGGTCGTCCCAGCCGCTTACGTGGCCGCCGTCTACCAGTTCAATCAGTTTGCGCTTGGACAGCACCACATAGCTCAGGTTGAGCCGCGAAAACTCGTATTGCTTGGGCAATGGGTGCGCCAGCAGGCCACCTTCTGCCAGTTTTTCCAGCACCCAGTCGTAGAACGGACGCTGATCCTCAAACTCCAGCGTGCAGATGGAGTGGGTAATGCCTTCCAGCGCATCTTCCAATGGGTGGGCATAGGTATACATTGGGTAGATGCACCAGGTATCACCGGTGTTATGGTGGGTGGCACGTTTAATACGGTAAATTGCCGGATCACGCAGATTGATATTGGGTGAGGCCATGTCGATCTTGGCGCGCAGAATCATGCTGCCATCGGCATGCTTGCCATCGCGCATCTCGCGGAAAAGCGCAAGATTTTCATCGGCAGGGCGATCGCGCCATGGGGAGTTTTTGCCCGCTTCGGTCAGCGTGCCGCGGTTGATGCGCATCTCTTCGGCCGATTGCTGGTCGACGTAAGCATTACCCGATGTAATCAGATACTCGGCCGCGCGATACATGAAATCGAAATAGTTGCTGGCGTAATACAGATGGCTATGGCCAAACGCCTCCCAGCCAAAGCCCAGCCACTGCACCGAATCCTTGATCGAGTCGACGTATTCCTGTTCTTCTTTTTCCGGATTGGTGTCATCGAAACGCATGTGGCATACGCCGTTATAGTCTCGTGCCAGGCCGAAATTAAGGCAAATGCTTTTAGCATGGCCGATATGCAGATAACCATTGGGCTCAGGCGGGAAGCGCGTGCGGATTTTGGCCGGATCAGGCTGACCAGTGGCTTGCTTGCTGGCATCGCCAGGCGCGCCACACCAATGGCGGCTGGCATAGGTGCCTTGCTCGATGTCGCGTTCGACGATATTGCGAATGAAATTGGACGCAGGTGCTATGGGGGTTTTATCGGCTGACATGGAATCTGACTAAAATAGGATAGCCCATATTTTACACCCAGCCGCCTGCTCAGTGGTCACTCCTGCCTATGCTAATATAGGCCTGACATGACAAACCCGCTCACATTCCCCATTCTGCACCGCCTGGCGGATGGTGGCTTCCATTCAGGCGAGGCGCTCGCCGCCCATTTCAAGGTAAGCCGATCCACGGTATGGAATGCAGTCAAGCATGCAGAAACCCTGGGCGTGGAAATTTTTTCTGTTCGCGGCAAAGGCTATCGTCTCTCCCAACCGCTGAACCTGATGCGGGCCGACAGGATTCTGGCAGCGCTGGGGCCTACTGCTACCCCCGTATCGCTCTTTGTGCATGATCAGCTTGACTCTACCAACCGCTGGTTAATGCAGCAGGCCGCCACTGGCGCCGCCCACCTCAGTTGTGCGGTCACCAGCCACCAGACGCATGGCCGTGGCCGCCGTGGCCGCGTCTGGCAATCGGCGCTTGGCGACAGCCTCACCTTCTCTCTGCTCTGGCGCTTTGACAGCGGGGCGGCCGCCTTATCCGGGCTCAGCCTGGCCGTTGGTCTGGCTCTTGGCCTGGCATTCGAGGAAATGGGCGTGGCCGTGGACCTTAAATGGCCGAATGATGTGCTGGTGGATTACCGTAAACTTGCCGGTATTCTCATTGAGTTGCAAGGTGATATGGAAGGGCCGAGCGCCGCCGTGATCGGCGTCGGCATCAATTTGCGCCTGCCGGAGCGCATGCAGGCGCAGATCGACCAGGCGGCGACAGACCTGCAAAGCCTGACAGCCGAGCCGTTGGATGCCAATCGGGTGCTGGGCATCGTGCTGAAGCATATGCTGCAGGTGATTAGCCGGTTTGAGCGCGAGGGATTTGCCGCGTTGGCCTCTGAATGGCAGGCGATGCATGTATATCATCAGCAGGCCGTGCGATTATTAATGCCGGATGCGACCGAGCGGCATGGCGTCGTGGCGGGAGTGGCAGAAGACGGCAGCTTGCGGGTGATGACCGAAGCCGGCGAACAGCGCTTTACCTCCGGGGAAATCAGTGTGCGAAAGGCCGTGGCATGATACTGGCGATAGACGCGGGCAACACCCGATGCAAATGGGGCCTGTTTGATGCCAGAGCCACCATAGTGGAATCTGGTAGCTGGCTTAACGATGCCTTGTCCGAGCAAGCGTTGCCGGCCTGCTGGCACGAGGCAAAACGCATCGTGGTTTCCAATGTGGCCGGGCTGGCGGTCAGCCGCCCCTTACTCGGCCTGTTTGAGCAGCTCAAAGCCCCGGTGCACTGGGTGCGGGCATCGCATGCGGCCGCCGGGATTATCAATGGCTATCAGACGCCCGAGGCATTGGGCAGTGACCGCTGGGTCGCCATGATCGGCGCCTGGCAGCATTATCATGCTCCTTGCCTGGTGGTGAGTGCCGGAACGGCGCTGACGGTGGATATGCTGTCTCATCACGCGCAAGCCGGCGTGGGCGAGTTCAAAGGCGGCAGCATCGGTCCGGGCTTTCGCCTGATGCATCAGGCACTTGTGCAGCATGCCGATGGCATACGGACTTTGCCGGGAATGTGGCGTGCAGCGCCGACGAACACTGAAGATGCCTTGTATACTGGCATTGCGCATGCGATGGCAGGCAGTGTCTTGCTGCAATGGCAGCAGATGCAAACCCTCTCAGGGGCGGATTCCGATGTGATTCCGTGCGTGCTGACCGGAGGCGATGCGGAATTGTTAAAACAGGCATTGATGCAGGCGCAGCCTGAGATGCCCATCACCATAGATGCTTCGCTGGCGTTGCGTGGCTTGTTCTATCTGGAAAGAGAATGTTTATGAAGTGGCTGGTTTCTGCATTGATCGTTGCCAATGTGCTGGTTTGGGCGTATTTCAAGACGCAACCTGCCGGCAATGCATTGCCTGGCGTGGCCGAGCAATCCATTTCACCCGAGCGCATCAAGCTTTATACCGCCGAAGAAGCCGCCAAGCTGCCAAAAAAAGCCACGGTGGCGGAAGATACCCCGTCCAATGCCTGTTACGAATGGGCCGGCTTCACCAGCAATACGGTGGCGACCGCACGCGCTGCGCTGCTCAAATTGTCGATTTCATCTCAGGAGCGTGAGGAGATCGTCAGCAACAACATCCGCTACTGGGTGTATATTCCGCCCATGAAATCCCTGCAGGCCGCGCAGGCGAAAGTGCAGGAGCTGCAATCCCTAGGCATCATGGAAACGGCGGTGATGCAGGACCCACTGTGGAGAAATGCAATTTCACTAGGCGTATTTACGGATGAGCAGCTGGCCAATCGCCTGCTCAATGATCTGCGCAACCGCGGTGTGCGTTCTGCCGTCAAGGGCATGCGCCATGCCGAAAAAGGACTGACGACCCTGGTACTCGGTGCACTAGCACCCGATGTCGTGACTGAAGTGGAAAAACTGAAGCCGGAGTTTGCCGGCACTGAATTCAAGCAGGTTAATTGCCAATAGGAGGTTGTATGGGGTTGTTCAACACAGTACTGAAATCTGTTGCAAAGAAGGCGGCGGTCGCCGCATTGCTGGTGGTGGGCAAACAAGTGATCAGCAAAGCGATTGGCAGCGCCATCGATAAACGCAAGGCTGAGGATGCCGCGGTGGGGGAGGAAGTCCAAGCAACAGCGCAGACAAATCCCCAGGCAACGCCTGCAGCATCTGATGCCCCGGTAAAAGCCAAACCTGTGCGCAAACCGCGCGCCAAGGCCAAGCCTGCTGCAGATTCGGATGCCGCTCCTGTCAAAAAAACGGCTGCTAAAAGCAGTACGGCCAAAGCCACGACTAGCCGTCAAGCGACCGCTGCTAAACCCCGTCCCGTCCGAAAACCCAAAGCCGCTGCCAAGCCTGTCGCGCAGGATGAACAAGGGCAGACAACAGACGCTCCTGTCGTGGAATAAAAGAAAAGCTCCTCGCGCGCGAGCAGCGAGGAGCTTCAGGAGTTTTGCTTTATTTTGATGGGGATGGCGTGGTTGGTTGCGTTGCGATCGCCACTTCTGTTTGGGTATTGCCTACGCTTTTTCCTGCCAGAGGTTGATTCTCCACTTCGTCCTTGCGGTCATAAACCAAATGCTGGCCCATGACCACATTGATCCATGCGGGGTAGGTATAAGCTGTTCCCTTGTTATGGTCGATAATTGCGCCTATGCCACCGCCAATCAGGATATTCCCAAACATTCCGCCATTTGCCCGCGATATGACAGTGCCATCACCTGATGGCTTGTCTTCCATCTCACAATGTACTTCCAGATTTTCACCTGAGCGATGCACGCTCACACTCCCTGGTGTATAAGTGACCCATGTGCCCCGGTCATTCTTTGCTGAGCAACGAACGCCTTTGATGGGCTGATTGTCTGCCGAGAAGGTTTCAATTTGAACGCTCTGATTGGCGTCCTTGGTGATGGTTGCACAACCGCTGATAAATGCTGAGGATGCTAACAAGCTTGTCAGCAAAAGCATGTTTTTTTTCATTATTGTCATATCCCTAAAATTGATAAGAGCCGCAATCGCGGCTCCGCATTGTGCCATGTTTCCACACAAAACATAGAGATCACCAACAACAAAAACAGCTCTTCGTATAAGAAAGCGCTCAGGGAGCCAGTGTGCCGGTGCTAGCGGTTGTAAATGCGGCAGGAGGCGCTATTTTTGGGGTATTAGCGGTGTGAATATTGGATTGCTCCTGGCCCATCACAATTCTCATTGTCACCGGGTAGTTATAACCATAACCCGTGGCATGATCAATTAATACACCTATCGCACCACCCGGAATTACCAGATTGCCGCGTGAAGCATCATTGGCATGTGAACTTGAAATGACATGGCCTGCTTCCGTATCCCCGCGTTCTCGCTCACACAAGATTTTGAGATCGCCGCTTGAACGATGAATCTGCAGTCTTCCCGGAGCATACGCCACCCATGTGCCGACATTATTACTGGCCACGCAGCGCGCCTGCACGGGCTGGTTATCCTTGGTATACGCTTCCAGCATGACGGTTTGCATTCCGTCCTGCGTCAGTGTTGCACAGCCATTCAGGGCGAATATCAATATTCCGCTTGCTCCAAGACGCTTGCTATTCCACATATCTTCGATCTCCCGGGCAAAACATGCCCATATCGTTATGAAGATTAACGACCATATTTCGGAAATATTTAATTCATTGTGCGACTCAAGGGGGAGCTTGGTCTTCGTGGGGAGGTAATTGATCGATTTCTGCAGCTAGTAGATTGAAGTAGGCACGTTTTTGAAGCAGAATCCCTCTGCCTCAAAGGCGATCACACACAATAAAAGGGAGAAATAATGAAAAAATAATAACACCGATGCTTCTGGCAACCAGCTTGCAACTGGCTGGGTGCGCCTCTTTAGTCGCACCGAATTACAGTCCTAGCTATGAATCAATTGATCAATTGAAAAAGACGCAAGTGATCCCGCTTTCCGTTGGCACCGTATTGCCAACTGACCCTGCTGCAAAGGTTAACAGTATTTCGCTACGAGCTTCTCCGCTGAAGGCTGCCCAAGGTACATTCGCCAAGTATTTGGAGGATGCGATCATCTCAGATCTCAAGGAAATGGGCTTTTACGATAGTGCATCCACATCGCGTATAGATATTACGATTATAAAAAACGACATTGATATTTCGGGATTTAGTACCGGAACCGGGGTGTTGGAAGCGGACATAAAGGTAAATCGAAACGGTGCCATTGTGCTGGAAAAACGATATACCGCGACTACCCAATTTGAGTCTTCCTTTGCAGGAGCCGTCGCTATCCCCATGGGGCAGAGTGAGTATCCGAATTTAGTAAGGGTGTTTCTTGGGAAGTTATACAGTGATGCCGCTTTCATTAACGCTATCAAAAAGTAGGAGCGCATCATGATCAGATTATGCCTGCTTCTATTAGCTGCATTATTGGGGGCTTGTGCACACCCCATTAATATCAGTCCAGTGTCATCTCCTGTGCGGGACGAATCCCACCTCATCAATAAACGTGTAGCTTATGTCATTACCGATGAGCAGCGTAACAAGGTCGTGACCACCAATGGTGGCGGCGGGGATAATGTAAGTTACTATCCTTACCGTGATATCGAAAAAGCTGTTCGGGATGCCTTGCGCGCCGTGTATAAGGAAGTTTTTGTGGTGAAGTCCCTCTCTGATTTTAAAGCGGACACCAGTCAAGCATCTCTGGTATTTACCCCGGAAATTTCCACCTCCTCAAGTTCGAGTTCAATGCTGACTTGGCCACCCACCCAGTTTTTTATAAATCTTGAATGTGTAGCCGCTGATGCTAATGGAGAAGTGGTTTCCAAATTGCGCATCAGTGGCAATGGCTCCGCAGAGTTCTCTGAATTTAAAAACGACTTTGGCTTAGCAGGCAGGCGGGCATCCAGCGAACTGGCAAACAAGCTGGTGAAAGAAATCTTGGCAACCCCGGCGCTTCAGTAAACTGCGTAGTAAACGCAAAAACAAAAACGGCGCTAATGCGCCGTTTTTGTTTTATCCGATGAACGCGATTAGCGTTTTTTCGGCGGCAACATGTCCGTGATCGTGCCTTCTTTCAGTTCGGCAGCGAAGCAGACCGTTTCTGACAGGGTAGGGTGCGCGTGTATGGTCAGACCCAGATCATGCGCATCGGCGCCCATCTCAATCGCGAGCACGGCTTCTGCCAGCAATTCACCGGCATTGACGCCCACGATGCCAGCGCCAATGACGCGATGGGTTCCCTTGTCGAAAATCAGCTTGGTGGCGCCTTCAGTACGTGCGATAGACAGAGCACGACCGCTGGCGGCCCACGGGAAGGAGGCTTTTTCGATCTCGATACCCTTGGCCTTGGCTTCGGTTTCCGTCATGCCTGCCCATGCTACTTCAGGGTCGGTATAGGCTACCGATGGAATAACCAGCGCCTGGAACTCGACCTTGTGACCGGCAATGACTTCAGCCGCCACTTTGGCTTCATGCGTGGCTTTGTGCGCCAGCATGGGCTGACCGACGATATCGCCGATAGCGAAGATATGCGGCACATTGGTGCGCATCTGCTTGTCGACCGCGATAAAGCCACGGTCATCGACGGCTACGCCAGCATTCTCGGCGCCAATGTTCTTGCCATTCGGACGGCGGCCGATGGAAACCAGCACGCGGTCATACACCTGGGCTTCCTTAGGCGCATTCTCGCCTTCAAAGCTGACATGAATGCCATCTTTTTTGGCTTCGATCTTGGCGACCTTGGTCGACAGCATGATGCTTTCAAAGCGTTTTTCCATGCGCTTTTGCAATGGGCGGATCAGATCACGGTCGCAACCGGGGATCAGACCGTCCATGAATTCGACCACGCTGACTTTACTGCCCAGGGCGTCGTATACGGTCCCCATTTCCAGGCCGATAATGCCGCCGCCAATCACTAGCATGCGCTTGGGAATATCGGCCAGCGCCAGCGCGCCTGTGGAGTCCATGATGCGTTCATCCTCGGGGGCTCCGGGGAATTTGGTTGCTTGTGAACCCGCCGCGATAATCGCATTCTGGAAGCCGACGGTGGTGACTTTGCCATCGGCTGCGGTCACGGCGATCTGGTGGGAACTGGTGAACTTGCCCACGCCTTGCACGACCGTCACGCCACGTTGCTTGGCCATGGCCGCCAGGCCGCCAGTCAGCTTGCCCACCACATCGTTGGCTTTCCAGTTGCGCAGCGTATCGAGGTCGATCTGCGGCGTACTGAAACTCACACCGTGATGGCTGGTTTCTTCGGCTTCGGTAATGACCTTGGCGGTGTGCAGCAGGGCCTTGGACGGAATGCAGCCCACATTCAGGCAGACGCCACCTAGTGTGGAGTAGCGCTCGATCAGCACCACCTTCTTGCCCAGATCGGCAGCGCGGAAGGCGGCGGTATAGCCGCCGGGGCCTGAGCCCAGTACCACGACTTCCGTATCAAGATCATTGTTGCCACTGGGCGCTGCTGCCACCGGAGCCGGGGCTGCTGACACAGCAGGGGTGGGCGCAGGCGCCGCTGCGGCTGGAGCCGGGGCACTGGCGGCAACCGGCGCTGCTTCGGCAGCGGAAGCTTCCACCAGTAAAATCAGCGAGCCCTTGGCGACTTTGTCGCCGACCTTGATTTTGACTTCCTTGACGGTGCCGGCATGGGACGATGGAATGTCCATGGAAGCCTTGTCCGACTCCAGGGTCACCAGGGCATCTTCCTTGGCGATGACATCGCCGACCTTTACCAATACTTCAATGACATCAACGCTATCGAAATTGCCGATGTCCGGGACGAAAACTTCTGTTAACTGACTCATGAAAACCCTTTACAGCAAGAGACGGCGAACGTCGGACAGCATCATGCGCAGGTGGCTGGTGAAGCGGGCGCCATCTGCACCATCAATCACGCGATGGTCGTAAGATAATGACAATGGCAGGATCAGGCGTGGCTCGAAGCCCTTGGTCTTTGGGTCGTACACGGGCTGGAAGCTGGAGCGCGATACGCCAAGAATCGCCACTTCAGGGCAATTGATGATAGGCGTGAATGCTGTGCCGCCAATACCGCCCAGGCTGGAGATGGTAAAGCAACCGCCCTGCATTTCCTCAATCTTCAGTTTGCGCTCACGAGCCTTGGCGGAGAGGTCAGCCAGGTCGCGTGCAATATCCAGCACATCCTTCTGGTTCACGTCACGAATGACCGGTACCACCAGGCCATCCGGCGTGTCGCAGGCAAAGCCAATGTGATAATACTGCTTGAGGATCAGTTCATCGCCAGCAGGAGAGAGTGATGAGTTGAAGTTAGGGTAAGTGCGCAGGGCATTGACCACGGCCTTCATCAGGAAGGCCAACATGGTCAGCTTGACGCCGCGCTTAGCAGCCTCATCCTGCATGGACTTGCGGAAATCTTCCAGATCGGTGATGTCGGCTTCGTCGAATTGCGTGACATGCGGTGCCGTCACCCAGTTGCGATGCAGATTGGCGCCCGACAGTTTCTTGATGCGGGACATCGGCTTCTGCTCGATGCTGCCAAACTGGCTGAAATCAATGACAGGTGCTTGCGAAACAGCAATGCCACCGGTGGCGCCACCACTTTGCGGCTTGGCCAGCTGGGCTTTTACATAGGCTTGCACATCGCTTTGCAGAATGCGGTTTTTCGGGCCGCTACCGCTTACCAGCGATAAGTTGACGCCGAGTTCACGTGCGAACTTGCGGATGGATGGGCTGGCGTGTGCCAGCTTGCCCGGTGCGGCAGCTGTGCTGGCGGCGACCGGGTTTGGGGTTGCTTGCGGCTGGATCACCTTGGGCGGTTCGGCCACCGGACGCGTAGGAGCGGGCACGGCCTGCTCCTGCACGGAAGTCACTACCGGAGGTGCCGTAGGGGCTGGGGCCGGCTTGGCGGCGGTTGCCTGCTCTTCGGCCGCATCCAGCGTCAGGATCAATGTGCCTTGCGCGGCCTTGTCACCTACCTTGATGCTGACTTCCTTGACTACACCGCCAAATGGCGCGGGGATGTCCATGGAGGCCTTGTCGGATTCCAGGGTCACCAGCGAGTCATCCTTGGCGACGGTGTCGCCAGCTTTGACCAGCACTTCGATGACATCTACGCTATCGAAATTGCCGATATCGGGGACGAGTACTTCCTTGATTGCCATTTTCTAATCGTCTCCTGAATTAAAGAGTCACCGGGTTTGGACGGGTGATATCGATGTTGTATTTCTTGATCGCTTCCGCTGCTTTTGCTGCCGGCAGCTTGCCTTCATCGGCCAGCGCCTTGAGCGCAGCCAGCACGACGTAGTAGCGGTCCACTTCGAAGAAGCTGCGCAAGGCTTCGCGCGAGTCCGAACGGCCGAAACCATCGGTACCCAGCACCACATAGCGTTGCGGGATGAAGTTGCGGATCTGGTCAGCAAACGAGCGCATGTAGTCAGTGGAGGCAATGACCGGGCCTTCGGCCTTGGACAGTTGCTGCGTCACATAACTTTGCTTCTGTTTCTTTTCCGGATTGAGCAGGTTCCAGCGCTCGGCATCAAGGCCTTCGCGACGCAGCTCGGTAAAGCTGGTCACGCTCCAGATATCGGCGGAGACGCCCCAGTCTTTTTCCAGCAGCTCGCCTGCGGCAATCACTTCGCGCAGAATCACGCCGCTGCCCATGAGCTGAACCTTGGGGCCCTTGGCTTTGGATTTGCTGAAGTTGTAAATGCCTTTGAGGATGCCTTCTTCGGAGCCCTTAGGCATGGCCGGATGGCTGTAGTTTTCGTTCATCAGGGTGATGTAGTAGTACACATCTTCCTGGTTCTGCACCATGCGGCGCAGGCCTTCCTGAATGATCACGGCCAGCTCGTAGGCGAAGGTCGGATCGTAGGAAATGCAGTTCGGCACGGTAGCGGACATCAGATGGCTATGGCCATCTTCGTGTTGCAAGCCTTCGCCATTCAGCGTGGTACGGCCAGCGGTAGCACCCAGCAGGAAGCCTCGGGTACGGCTGTCGCCGGCGGCCCAGGCCAGGTCACCAATGCGCTGGAAGCCAAACATGGAATAGAAGATGTAGAACGGAATCATCTGCACGCCGGTGACGCTGTATGACGTCCCCGCGGCAATCCAGGATGAGAACGAACCGGCTTCGTTAATGCCTTCTTCCAGAATCTGGCCGTCCTTGGATTCTTTGTAGAACATGACCTGATCCGCATCCTGAGGCTCATAGAGCTGACCCAGGTGGGAGTAGATGCCCAGCTGGCGGAACATGCCTTCCATACCAAAGGTACGGGCTTCGTCCGGCACGATAGGCACCACGTATTTGCCCAGCTGCTTGTCGCGCACCAGCGTGGAGAGGATACGGACGAAAGCCATAGTGGTGGAGATTTCACGCTCACCGGTGGCACCCAGCATGTTTTCAAAGGCAGACAGCTCAGGCACGGTCAGCTCGTTGCCCTTGCGGCGGCGCGATGGCACAAAGCCACCCATCGCTTCGCGACGCTGCTTCATATATTGCATTTCCGGGCTGTCATCGGCTGGCTTGTAGAACGACAGGTTCTCTACCTGTTCGTCGGTCAGCGGCAAGTCAAAGCGGTCACGGAAGGCCTTCAGCGAGGCAATGTCCATGCTTTTCTGCTGGTGGGTGGTGTTGTGGCCTTCACCGGCTTCGCCCATGCCATAGCCCTTGACGGTCTTGGCCAGGATCACGGTAGGCTGACCCTTGTGGTTCACGGCTGAGTGGTAGGCGGCATACACCTTGTGCGGATCGTGGCCGCCACGGTTGAGGCGCCAGATGTCTTCATCAGACATGGCGGCTACCATTTCCTTCAGCTCAGGATACTTGCCGAAGAAATGTTCGCGGGTGTAAGCGCCGCCCTTGGCCTTGAAGTTCTGGTATTCGCCGTCCACGGCTTCTTCCATGCGCTTTTTGAGCAGGCCGTCCTTGTCCATGGCCAGCAGCGGATCCCAATAGGAACCCCAGATCACCTTTAGCACATTCCAGCCAGAACCACGGAAATCGGATTCCAGTTCCTGGATGATCTTGCCATTGCCACGTACCGGGCCATCCAGACGTTGCAGGTTACAGTTGATGACGAAAATCAGGTTATCCAGTTTTTCGCGTGCAGCCAGCGAGATCGCGCCCAGTGACTCGGGCTCGTCCATTTCGCCGTCGCCGCAGAATACCCAGACCTTACGATCCGACGTGTCGGCAATACCGCGGTCGTGCAGGTACTTCAGGAAGCGGGCGGTGTAGATGCCCTGCAATGGGCCTAGGCCCATTGAAACGGTAGGGAATTGCCAGAAATCCGGCATCAGCCATGGATGCGGATAGGAGGACAAACCATTGCCGCCGGTTTCCATACGGAAGTTGGACAGTTGTTCTTCGGTGATGCGGCCTTCAAGGAAGGCGCGGGCGTAAACGCCAGGCGATGAGTGACCCTGGAAGAGCACCAGATCGCCACCGAAGTTATCGGAGGCGGCGCGGAAAAAGTGGTTGAAGCCGGTGTCATACAGCGTAGCGGCAGACTGGAAGCTGGCAATGTGGCCGCCGACGCCAGGGGATTTTTCGTTGGCGCGCAATACCGTCATGATCGCGTTCCAGCGTACCAGTGCGCGAATCTTGCGCTCCATGGCGGTGTCGCCAGGATGCTTGGGCTGCAGGTGGGCTGGAATGGTGTTAACGTAAGCCGTGGTGGCATTGTATGGAAGGTATGCGCCGGAGCGTCTTGCCTTGTCTACCAAGGTTTCGAGCAAAAAGTGCGCGCGTTCTGATCCCTCGTTCTCAAGTACCGCATCGATGGCTTCCAGCCACTCGTGGGTTTCTTGAGGGTCAATATCGGGGGTTAATGCCATGTGAGAAGTCTCCGGGAAACTTTTGTCTATGCTGTAGGTATAATCAGCCAAGGACTTATTGTTGTGCTTGAACTGAAGCTTGAGTGTCGAGGCAGTTTTTGACTGACTGACTTAAAGCGATATATTGGCTTTTTTGACTATTTTGGTCAAGTTAAGCATCTCCAGTAGATTTAAAACTTCTGCTGCTAAGTGCCCGCAAAATCTGAAAAATTTGTAACAAACTGTATACATTCCAAGAGGGTTTATGGCCATCCAATTAAAGCAAAATGCGGCATATGCCGATGCCTCCCAGCTCAGTGGTGCGACACATATTCTATTTGTGCTGCCCGCCAAGCGACCCAAAGAGCTTCCTTATCTGCTGGTGCTGGAGGCGCGAATGAAGCGCCAGCGTAGCGAGTACGCCGAGCTGGCCAAATCCCCCTTGACCGCTGACCTGCCCGACGGTGCAAGAGCAAGCTGGGTCGTGCTGGATGAAAAGCAATCCGTGTTCCAGCGTCACACCCTGCTGCGCAAAGCAGTCAAACCCTTGCTGGAGGAATCGCCCGCGCAACTGGTGATTGCGCTCTATCTGCCAGCCGACCAGGCCGCTCAGGCCGCTGCAGACGCCATTTACGTCAGCGAGGTGAATGCGGTGGCCTTGCCCACGCAAAAGTCCAAACCCAAAAGCAAACAGCCACTTTTAAAAGCCTTGCATCTTTATGGATACAAACAGGCCGATGGCTTTGCGGCAGTGCGTGCGCGTGCGCAAGGCAATATTCTGGTGCGCCAGCTCACCGTATTGCCCCCCAATGCGCTGACGCCGGCTATTTATCGTGATCGCATTGCCGAGCTCGCCAAGACCCACGGCTGGGAACATGAGAGCTACGACATGAAAAAGCTCGCCAAGATGGGGGCGGGTGCCTTTGTCGCGGTGGGGCAGGGGTCGGACCCACAGGATGCCGCCATCGTGCATCTGCGCTACAAACCCAAGCACGCCAAAAAACGTATTTCGCTGGTGGGCAAGGGCATCTGCTTTGATACGGGCGGCCATAACCTCAAGCCCGCCCGTTACATGAATGGCATGCATGAAGACATGAACGGCTCCGCGGTGGTGCTGGGGACGCTGCTGGCCGCGACCGAGGCCGGCTTGCCGGTGGAGATCGATGCCTGGCTGGCCATTGCGCAAAACCACATCGGCCCGCGTGCCTATAAACAGAATGATGTGATCACCGCACTCAATGGCACCACGATCGAGATTGTGCATACCGATGCCGAAGGCCGCATGGTGCTGGCCGATACCTTGACGCTTGCCTCGCGCCAGAAGCCGGACTTCATGATGGACTTTGCCACGCTGACCGGTAGCATGATGACGGCGGTGGGCAATCGTTACAGCGGCATCATCGGCAATCGCCCGGAGATGCTGTGCCAGGCGGTGGTTGCCGGCGCTGAGGCCGGGGAGCGCGTATGTGTGTTCCCGTTTGATGCGGATTACGAGGAAGAGCTGGATAGTGACATTGCCGATATCAAGCAATGCACGCTGGATTCGGATGCCGACCATATTATTGCGGCGCGTTTTCTCTCGCGGTTTATCGAAGGGGATATTCCCTGGATGCACGTGGACCTTGCTGCCGTGAATCGCAAAGGTGGCCTGGGTGCCGTTGCCAGCGACACCACGGGGTTTGGCGTGGGCTTCACTTTGAATGTCATCCGCGCGTTTGTAGCAGATAAAGCCTGAGCGTGAGTAGCAAATTGTAGTAACCAACCGTGGGGTGAGTCATGACACACATCAAACCCATCGCCGATCTGGAATGGCTGGTGCAATTTCCCGCCCTGATGGGGCTGGAGCCGGAGGCGCGCAAGCTCTTGCTGAAGCATGCGCAGGTGGTGGAGGCGCCGGTCGGCACCATAGGCTATGAAGAAGGCACGCCTTGCCATGCCTATGTGTTGCGCTTGGCGGGCCAGTCACGTGTATTCAAGCTCTCCAGCAGTGGCCGTGAGATTTTGCTCTATCGCGTGACCGGGGGTGAAACTTGCGTGCTGACGACCACCTGTCTGCTGGGCTCCAGCGATTATCCGGCATCGACCATCGTCGAGGAGCCGATACGGGACATCGTGGTGCCCGCCGCCGCATTTCACGAAATGATGCTGGAATCACGGGTATTCCGCCGCTTTGTCATGGAAAACTACGGTGCCCTGATCAGCGATCTGATAGTGCTACTGGACGAGGTAGCCTTCCACAGTCTGGATGCCCGGCTCGCCAAGCTATTGCTGGAAGAACCGGAGAACGAGGTGAGGCGCACCCATCAACAGCTGGCGGATGAGCTTGGCACGGCGCGAGAAGTCGTTAGCCGTCAGCTCAAGCGATTCGAGGTGAAAGGCTGGCTGGCGCTGGGGCGGGGCAAGCTGACGCTGCTGGATCGGGCTGCGCTGGAGCGCATGATCCGGTAAGCGGACGAGTTAAGTGCGGACGTTGTTCGCGGATTTGCGGCGTTTGATCTGCCGCCACAGCCAGCTATCGGCCAGTTGTTGATCGTGCAGCATGTAACGCATGGTTTTGAAATCGCTCAGGGCATAGGTGGTCGTGCTTTTAGCATTATCGTGACCGCAGAACAGGATGCGGTCGCCGCGCTCCAGCGCAATATCCGCTTCCGGCAATAGCAGGGGCTGATGGTTGCGCAATATCATCAAGGGCACGATAGCCAGGCTGGCCTCGCGATGATTGGGGTTGCGCAGAATATCCGCCAGCGTCACTGGCTCATGCGCCAGCATGTGAAACAGCGCGGGGGTATTTTCCTGCGTGATGCTGATCGCCCAGGTTTCTGGAACATTTTCACCCACGGTTTCCACCAGGCGCTGAATCAGGCTGTTGGCCCAGACATTGGTTTGTAGTCTCACCAGGCTCAGGAATTGCGCCAGTAGTGGCGAAATCATGTTGGCCAGGCACTCATGCGCAATGATGTCGCTGGGCTCCATGGTGATGTCCGCCTTGAAGTGCTCGAATAGCGCGGCGTTGAAGCGCTTGTTCTTGCGCAACACCACAAACAGATCCGGATTCATCTCCCGCGCCGTCATCACAATCGACAGGTTGTTGATGTCGTCATTAGTGCCCGCCACGATGCCGACCGCGTCATGCACGCCCGCCTGTTGCAGCGTCTCTTTCTCGGTACCATTGCCCACGATACATTCCTTGCAGCCGGTGCGCTCGGGGTCCGCTTCAATAATGGTGGTGCTGATGTGCTCCAGCTCCAGATTCTGTACCACTGAGCGACCAAACCGGCCGTAACCGCAGACGATCCATTTGCCTATCGGCGGACAAATGGGCGATTTCAGGCTTTCGCCGGGTACCCCGGTCAGCCATTCATGCAGTAGATAAGTGCCAATTGCATGCACCTCCATGGCCAGATGATCCCCGAAAATCGTATAGGGATTGATGATATGGTCGGTGCCAAACGAGGCCATATTGGAGGCGGTCTGCTCGGTTTCGGCCCGCCCCAGCACGCGCAGCTCGGGGCTGATTAGCTTGACAGCCACGGCGATGGCAAGATTGGCATGGTCATCATTGGTGAGCGCGGCGACCCCCTGGCACATGGGGTTTTTAAGCCCTGCGCGCAGCAGGGTCTCCGGCAGCTTGGCATCCGCACACAGGTTGGGAATATCAAACTGGTAATCTTCCAGCTCCAGTTCATTGATGCGCTCCTGCTCGAGCTCGATCACCACCACGCGCACTTCGTTCTTGTCCAGCGCCCGCACCAGCAGGCTGCCGGTTTCGCCATAGCCACAGACGATATAAAACGGCTCCATGAGATGGTTAACTTCGCGGGCAAAACGCGAGGTGGTAAAGGCCTGGCGCAGGCCCGGATCCTGAAACAGTGTGATGATTTTACCGATGGCGTAAAACCAGGGTATAACCGTGAGATAGATGGAAAAAGACATCCACATGCGCTGCGCCGTGGAGTAAGGGAAGGGCACCTCGCCAAAGCCGATGGTGGTGGCAGTGTAGCTGATGACGTAGAACGCCTCGAAGATGCTGAGCCGCCATGGTTGGCCGTCGGGGTCCACACCGGGCATCAGCGACATGCCGGCAACCGCGATGGTGTAGCTGACAATCACCGCGATGATGGGCAGGCGCATGCGCCTGAGAATCAGAAACAGGATGTTGTTCACGGGGCGGCTTGGCGGGCGCTTGGCCCTGGCTTAGCGCTTGATCTGGATGGTTTCTGCAATCAGCAGTACCACCGAGGTAATGTTGGCCAGCAGCGCGCCACCTGACAGCGAGACCACGCTGACAATCACGCTGGGGTCATCGCCGTTCGCACCGGCAGCGGCCCAGAGGATGGCGGCGGCGATCAGCTGCAGATCCGCTACCAGGCTGGTGGCCAGGTGGATGGCGCCAATATGCGTGCGGTCACCAAACTTGAGCACCGTGGCGATGAGATTGACCACAATCGCTACATACAACTCATAAGCGTGGTGGTGGTGCGGGTTATCAATGTCGCCGATAAAAAAGCCGAAATTCAGCGTCAATGCCAACAGGATAAAAAAACCGAAAATGACTTTCTCGAGATTCATGCTATTCCCTTGTGCTGAAGAGGCTAGAAGCGGTTGCCCATTATGCAGAGCTTGGTTGGGTGGGACAAGTATTGCCTAGGCCAGTAACCAGGCACCGGTTTGCAACAGTAGGCGCTGGCTGCGCTGGCCTTGCAATAAGGTGTCCAGCATCTGTGGCAATGTTGGGTCGTCTACGGTCGTGGCGGATATGGCCTGCTGTAACCAGCGATATTCCGTCAGCAAGGCGGCGGGCGTGGCCTGGTAATGCTGCAGCGCGCTGATCAGGTATTCCACAGCGCTGCGAATTTCACGTGTGGCGGTGTCTTGCAACTCAGGCGCATCTGCCGTCAGCAGCGCTTGCATGGTTTGCAGCTGATGCAGGCAGGCCCAAGTCAGCTTGGTCAAGGTGGCTTTATCCAGTGTCTGCGGTAATGCTGGCGGCGCAAATGGCGTGATCGTGGGCTTCAGGGTGCGGTAATAGCCATAGCCGCGCTGCGCTTTGCTGATATTTTCGATGGTGAGCGGAATTTCCGCCTGCAATGCCAGCGCCAGCGCAAACACCTGAGCGGCATCGCCTGCTTTCAGTTCAATTTCGACCTCGCTGATGGTGTCGCGGCCATGGCCGCCCACCTGCAACCCACCGAGGTCCAAGGCGACTTCGAGTGCCGTGCCATCCGGCATGCGCAACTGCCATTCGGTACGCGCCACATCGGTAACAAAGATCGGTTGCAAAGCCTCGCGCAACTGACTGTCAGCAAACATGGCCGCCAGTGCGGGCTCGGTGATTTTGCTGAAGTCGGGCGCACTGCCGCTGATGATGTCTTCCCACTCCATACGTTGGTGGAGGCCGGCAACGGAAGAGCCCGCGGCTTTGACTGCCTGAAACCAGCCGCCCGACATGCTGCGCACGCGCAGGCTGATTTCGGCATCCAGCAGGCGCAGGTCCGGGGTATCAAAATAGGTGCTGATGAGCTGGCGCGTGAGCGGGCCATGCTCCAGTCCCTGAGCCAGTGCCGTGTGGTTGAACAGGCGTGGTGCGTCAGCGGCGTCTATGCGCAGCTTGAGTTCTATTTCATTTGGCATTGCGGTCTGCGTTCACCAGCCAGTGCAAGAGTGGCGCCCATTGATGCAGATCACGCGCCACCTGGGATGGGCGGATGTCAAACAGGCTGGCACCTTGTTCTGCTACCAGGGCATAGACCTGTGCGTCACGCAAATTGCCCATGACCGGAAAACCGCTTTTATCCAGATAGCGTTGCAAGTTGGCCGCAGAGCGGGTGCGGCTGTCGATGCGCATGCCGACCACGGCGACAAAGGTACGCTCTTTGCGCACGGCTTTTTCTTCGCGCAGTGTTTCGAGGAATTCCTGGCTGGCGCCAATATCAAACGCAGAAGGCTGGATGGGCACGATGACCCAGTCGGCGGTTTTGACGGCCTCGGTGAGTTTATCGCCACGCAGACCGGCGGGCGAGTCTATGATGGTCCAGTCCGCACTCAAGCTGTCGCTATGCCGGCCGCGGCCATCCATGCCATGGATCAGCGGCAATTGCGAGGGACGGCGCTCCAGCCATTGCAGCGACGATCGCTGTCTGTCCATATCCGACAGCACCACATGGCGTCCCCGGCTGGCAAAGTAGCCGGCAAGATTGGTGGCGAGGGTTGTTTTGCCACTGCCTCCCTTGGGGTTGGCGATCAGTACAGTTCTCAAATTCAGTCTTCCTTGTGTGCCGGAATCAGGCGCCGGGGGTGTCACCGGGGCCTGCATTCTGCGGCATTTTTTGTATTGTCTGTCAGTGTCTGAGTGCTTGAGTCCGGCATGGAGACGAGTGCGCCGCCCTCCATGTGTCAGTCCATTCTGACATCGGTTCAGATGTCGCGGGCTAGTTCCGGATGATGCGCTTAAAGATGATCGGGCGAAATCACCGCGCGCAAAATGGTCTGGTCTTCATGCGCCCGCTGGCGATTGCTCAGCCACCAGATATTGCCTTTCTTAACGCACCAGTACTGGATTTTTCCGCTCATGGCCAATGCTGCTGCCATGCCCAGCGAGGGTTGATGCCCGACCACCAGCACGGAACCCTGTGCCTTGGGCCAGCCAGCGGCCTGCAATATATCGTGTGGTGGAGCGCCTGGAGCCAAGGCATCCACGGTAGTGAAATCCATGCCCAGTGCCAGGGCTGTTTGCTGGGTGCGGGTCGCCGGGCTGACGATAATGCGTGTGTCGGGTGGCAGGTGTTGGCGCAACCATTCCCCCATGATGGCCGCCTGCTTTTTACCGTTGGCGGTGAGGGCGCGCGTGATGTCCGGTGAGGTGTCGTCTGCTTCGGCATGACGCCATAAAATAAGATCCATATAGCGTATCATTCTGTTAAGTTGAATATATCTTAGCGCCTGCACGGCGTATAACAAAGTGACATCTAAGTGAACCCGAAGTGAATCTCCAGATTTTTCTCAAAACACCACAGGCCTTGATGACGATGAGTCCTGCTGCCGTGGCGACCTTTGAGCGCATGCTGGCGGTGGGCCAGTGTGCGTTCTTGTCGGCGACCGTGGATGAAATGCTATGCGGTGCAGCCGGGGTGGGCAGGCAGCAGGACTGGCCGCTGGCCCCGCTCGCCGCACTGGCAGACGGCTTAGATACGTCAGCAGACTACGTGATGTTTGCTCAGCCTGTACATCTGCAGTTACGGCGCGATTCTTTCACCATAGCCTCGGAAACCCTGGGGTTGCAACAGGCGGAGTCCGAGGCTTTTCTGACGCTACTGAATCAGCACTTTGCCGGGCAGGGGCTTACCTTTATGGCGAGTCCGCATTGCCACCATCGCTGGTATGTGCGGTTGCAATCCACGCCCGCTATTCAAACAACGGCTGCCGATGTCGCGGTGGGGCGGGATATCCGTCCCTTGTTGCCGCGTGGTCGGGATGCGGCGTTCTGGAATGCTTTTTTGAATGAAGTGCAAATGCTGCTGTTCGATCATCCGCTCAACCAGGCGCGCGAAGCTCGAGGGGAGCTGGCCGTGAGCGGCGTGTGGGTGTATGGCGGCGGCGTGTTGCCAGCAAGGCCGGAGGCGACCATGCCGGCATTGTTTGCGGAAGATGCCGTGGCGCGTGGCTTGGCTATCTTGCATGCGAGTCTATGCCATGAGGTGCCGCAGGATGTGCACAGTGTATTGCAATCCGAGGCGCCGCTCGTTTGCCTGGTTCCAGTCGAGTCGGCCGGGGCGGTTGTGAATGATTTGCCTTTTTTGTGGCAGGCCTTGCGGCAGGGACGATTGCGCCATTTGGAGTTGGCCATCGCCATGGGCGACAGGGTGCTGCAGTGCAAGATAGATAAATGGGATACCTGGAAATTCTGGCGGAAATCCCGGCCGTGGACGGAGGTGCTGGGTGGTTAATATTGTCAGACGTACGCTGGATGAAGCCGCGGCGGCGACCTTGCAGGCCAGTGGCTTACCGCCTTTGCTGGCGCAGCTGCTGGCGGCCAGAGGCGTCAAAACACCTGGTCAGCTGGAGGCCTCGCTGGCGGGGCTTATTCCGCCTGACTGTCTCACCAATAACGCGCGCATGGCAGGTCTGCTGGCCGATGCGATTGTGGCGAAACAGTCATTGCTGGTGGTGGGTGATTACGATGCGGACGGCGCAACCGCCACCGCCGTGATGGTGCGCGGGCTACGCATGATGGGCGCCATTGTTGATTTTCTGGTGCCTAACCGCTTTGAATATGGCTACGGTCTGACGCCTGAAATTGTTGACCTCGCGGCCCAGTCCAAGCCGGATTTCATTATTACGGTAGATAACGGCATTGCCAGCGTCGATGGGGTGGCGCGCGCGAATGCCCTAGGTATTTCAGTATTGGTCACCGATCACCATTTGCCGGGCGATCACGCACCGGCGGCGGCATGCATCGTGAATCCGAATCAGCATGGCTGTGATTTTCCCAGCAAGCATCTTGCCGGTGTGGGGGTGGCGTTTTACGTAATGCTGGGCCTGCGTGCCGAGATGCGGGCCAGAGGCTTGTTTGCAGATAAGCCCGAGCCGAATTTAACCAGCCTGCTGGACCTGGTGGCCTTGGGTACGGTGGCGGATCTGGTGAAACTGGACGATAACAATCGCATTCTGGTGGAGCAGGGCCTGCGGCGGATACGCGCCGGGCAATGCAGCCCGGGTATTTTGTGGCTGATGCGCCTGGCAGGGCGGGAGCCGTCATCGAGTTGCGCGCAGGACCTGGGCTTCAGTGTGGGGCCACGCTTGAATGCCGCTGGGCGTCTGGATGATATGACGCTGGGGATCAGCTGCCTGCTGGCAGACGATGAGCAAACCGCGCATCAGATCGCGCAGCAGCTGCATGCCTTGAATCATGAACGTAAAAACATTGAAGCGGATATGCAGGAAAGTGCGCTGGCTGAGCTTGACGGGCTGGACGCCGAAGGTCGCTATAGTTTGAGTCTGTATCAGCCGGAATGGCATCAGGGCGTGATTGGCATTCTGGCCTCGCGCATCAAGGAGCGCTACCACCGGCCGGTGATCGCCTTTGCCCAGGCAGGCGATGGCGTGCTGAAGGGCTCGGGGCGCTCTATTCCCGGATTGCATCTGCGCGATGCGCTGGATTTACTGTCCAAGCGCGAGCCCGACCTGATACTGAAGTTCGGCGGCCATGCCATGGCAGCCGGTCTGAGTATCCGCGAGCAGGATATGGAGCGCTTCCGTCTTGGGTTTGAATCAGTGGTGGCGAGCTTGCTGACCCCGGCGGATCTTGAATCGATTATTGAGGTGGACGGCGCGCTGGCGCTGGAAGATATGCACTGGGATATGGCGGTTGCCCTGCAGCGTCAGGTCTGGGGGCAGGGCTTTCCGCCGCCCATCTTCTGCGATCAGTTTGAAGTGGTGGCGCAGCGTATTGTCGGCGGCAAGCATCTCAAGCTCACGCTGGCGACCCGGGGGCGCTCGGTGGATGCGATCTTTTTCCGGCAGGAAGCGTTCTTGCCGCCGCAGGTGACGGTAGTCTACGAACTGCAGACCAACGCCTTTAATGGCGCTCGTAATGTCCAGTTGCTGATCAAGCACTGGCAGCCCGTGACAGCCCTGGCAAATTGACTGCCAGGCAAGCTGCACGGTACCATTCAGAAAATTTTTAGGTATTCATATGCGTCGTAAGCTGGTGGTCGCTAATTGGAAAATGCATGGCGACCTTGCGCAAAACAAGGGCTTGTTTGATGCGTTCAAACAGCGCCTTGCTCATTTGTCCTCCGTTGATGTGGCGGTTTGTGTCCCCTATCCCTATCTCTTCCAGGCGCAGCAGGAATTGCAGGGCAGTCCCATTGCCTGGGGCGCCCAGAATGTTGCCAAGCATGAAGTGGGCGCCTATACCGGCGAAGTCAGTGCCCGTATGCTTAAGGAGTTTGGGGCTAGTTATGTGATTATTGGTCATTCTGAGCGCAGCACCGCCTATTGCGAAAGTGATGAGAATATTGCCGCCAAATTTGTGGTGGCCCGCAAATCCGGCATTACCCCGGTGCTTTGCCTGGGTGAGACGCTGGCCGAGCGCGAGTCCGGCCTTTGCCACCAGGTGATTGCCAGTCAGATGGACGCCGTGCTCAAAACCGTGGGTGCTGGCGTTTTTGCGCATGCGGTGGTTTCATACGAGCCGGTGTGGGCCATCGGCACTGGTTTATCGGCCACGCCGGAACAGGCGCAGAAGGTGCACGCCTTTATCCGTGATAGAATCGCCGCGCTGGATGTGCATGCGGCAGAAACCGTAAGAATTCTGTATGGGGGTAGCGTAAATCCTCTAAATGCGTCACAATTATTCGTTATGCCGGATATAGACGGCGGTTTGATTGGCAGATGTTCATTGAATGCCAACGATTTTGAGGAAATTTGTCGCGCTGCTTGTCAGTAGATTTGATAAAATCAAACTAAAGCTGACTTAAGCAGTGGATTTGAGAGAACATGGAAACTTTAGTATCAATTGTGCACGTATTGGCTGCACTCGGTGTTATCGGATTGGTATTGCTTCAGCACGGCAAAGGTGCTGATATGGGTGCTGCTTTCGGTAGCGGCGCTTCCGGCAGCCTCTTCGGTGTAAGCGGATCCTCCAACTTCATGAGTCGCGCCACGGCGGTATTTGTGGCTATCTTTTTTGCTACCAGCTTGACCCTGGCTTATATGTCGAGCCACCGCACCCAAGGTTCAAGCGTCGTCAAGCTCCCAACGAATTCTGTCGTAGCACCTGGCAAGGCAAACGAAAGTGCGCCGGCCAAACCTGCTGAATCCTCACCAGCAAAGGATGTGCCGCAGTAATAGTCGTACCTGGCTTTGGCAGCCAGACTTGCCGTCGTGGTGGAATTGGTAGACACGCTATCTTGAGGGGGTAGTGTCGAAAGACGTATGAGTTCGAGTCTCATCGACGGCACCAATAATTAAAAATATTCAATCACAATTATGTGCATTGAATTAAATTGGGGCGTGAACAATGCTGGAAAACTACTTTCCTATATTACTGTTCATCATCGTCGGTTTAGCCGTCGGTATAGCTCCTATTGTCCTTGGCAAGGTGGTGGCCCCCAGCCGCCCTGACGCCGAAAAAAACTCTCCTTATGAATGCGGCTTCGAGGCCTTCGAAGATGCCCGCATGAAATTCGACGTTCGTTACTATCTCGTCGCTATCCTCTTTATCCTGTTCGATCTTGAAATCGCTTTCCTTTTCCCCTGGGCTGTTGTGCTGCAGGAGATTGGTCTTTTCGGTTTTATTGCCATGCTGGTTTTCCTCGGAATTCTGGTGGTGGGTTTCGTCTACGAATGGATGAAGGGGGCGCTTGAATGGGAATAAGCCTCAATCGCCGTATTGCTGATGTGCCGGTGTTGGCGCACGCTCAATTGGCTGCCTTTCTATCCGCGAATATTGTTATCGCTCTGCTGGCTGCTTTACGGCAAGCGGATGCCGAATACGGGGTCTCCTCATGAGTATTGAAGGTGTGCTGGAAAAAGGCTTTGTCACGACCACGCTGGATACGGTCATCAATTACACGCGCACAGGGTCGTTATGGCCCATGACCTTCGGTCTTGCCTGCTGTGCGGTGGAGATGATGCATGCTGGCGCTTCACGCTATGACTTAGACCGGTTTGGTATCGTGTTTCGCCCAAGTCCGCGTCAATCGGACGTCATGATTGTGGCAGGTACGCTGGTCAATAAAATGGCGCCAGCCTTACGCAAGGTGTATGACCAGATGGCCGAGCCGCGCTGGGTCATCTCCATGGGCTCCTGTGCCAATGGCGGCGGTTATTACCATTATTCTTATGCAGTGGTGCGTGGCTGCGATCGTATCGTTCCTGTCGATGTCTATGTGCCTGGGTGTCCCCCAACCGCTGAGGCGCTGCTCTACGGCATCATTCAGTTGCAAAACAAAATCAAGCGTACCAACACTATCGCCAGGTGATTACATGAGCTCCCGTCTGCAACAACTTACCGCCAATCTTGAATCGGCGCTTGGAGACAAGCTGGGTCGTCTGGTGAGCCATGTCGGCGAATTGACGATTGAATGCTCCGCTACGCATATGCTGGAGGTCTGCCTGATTCTGCGGGATCATCCTTCCCTCAAGTTCGAGCAGCTGATTGATCTTTGTGGCGTCGACTATGCAGATTATGGCGAAGGTAGCTGGACTGGATTGCGCTTTGCCACCGTCTATCATTTTCTGTCGATCAGCCTGAATCACCGTGTGCGCTTGCGTGTGTTCGCCGCCGATGATGATTTTCCTGTGCTACCCACGCTGGTGGAGCACTGGCCGGTCGCCAACTGGTTCGAGCGGGAGTCGTTTGACCTCTATGGCATCATGTACGAAGGTCACCCGGATCTACGCCGCCTGTTGACCGACTATGGGTTTGTCGGCCATCCCTTCCGCAAGGATTTCCCGATGATAGGCAATGTGGAAATGCGTTACGACCCTGAGCAACAACGTGTGATTTACCAGCCGGTGACCATTGATCCGCGCAACAACGTGCCGCGTGTGATCCGCGACGAGGGCTTCCACCATGGCTGAAATCCGTAACTACACCATGAACTTTGGTCCACAGCATCCGGCTGCGCACGGCGTGCTGCGGCTGGTGCTGGAATTGGATGGCGAAGTCATCCAGCGTGCTGACCCGCATATCGGCCTCTTGCATCGCGCCACCGAAAAGCTGGCTGAAAACCGTACCTATCTGCAATCCGTGCCGTATATGGATCGCCTCGACTATGTGTCGATGATGGCGAACGAGCATGCCTATGTGATGGCGATTGAGAAGCTGCTGGGCCTTGAAGTGCCTGTCCGCGCGCAATACATCCGCGTGATGTTTGATGAAATCACACGCGTGCTGAACCATCTGCTCTGGCTGGGCGCACATGCGCTCGACGTCGGGGCCATGACCGTTTTCCTTTACGCCTTCCGTGAGCGCGAAGACCTGTTTGACTGCTATGAAGCCGTCTCGGGTGCCCGTATGCACGCGGCGTACTACCGTCCCGGTGGCGTCTATCGTGATCTGCCGGCCCGAATGCCGCAGTACGAGAGCTCGACGGTGCGCGCCAAGGACGAAATCAAACGCCTGAATGAAAACCGCCAGGGCTCCCTGCTGGATTTCATTGAAGACTTTACCAACCGCTTCCCCGGCTACGTGGACGAATACGAAACCCTGCTGACCGATAACCGTATCTGGAAGCAGCGTACCGTGGGCATCGGCGTGGTGACGCCAGAGCGTGCGCTGGCACTTGGACTCTCTGGCCCCATGCTGCGTGGTTCTGGTTTTGCCTGGGATTTGCGCAAGAAGCAGCCCTACGAAGTCTACGACAAGATGGATTTCGATATTCCGGTCGGCGTGAATGGCGATTGCTATGACCGGTACTTGGTGCGTATCGAAGAAATGCGCCAGTCCAACCGCATCATCAAGCAATGCATTGACTGGCTGCGCAAAAATCCCGGTCCGGTCATTACCGATAATCACAAGGTTGCACCGCCAGCCCGGGAAGGCATGAAGCAGGACATGGAATCCCTGATCCACCACTTCAAGCTGTTTACCGAAGGTTTCCATGTGCCGGCAGGTGAGGCCTATGCCGCGGTGGAGCATCCCAAGGGTGAGTTCGGGATTTATCTGATTTCTGATGGGGCCAACAAGCCTTATCGTTTGAAAATTCGTGCGCCCGGGTTTCCGCATCTGGCAGCGCTGGATGAAATGACGCGTGGCCACATGATTGCCGACCTGGTCGCCATCATTGGTACACAGGATATCGTTTTCGGGGAGATTGATCGCTAATGTTGTCTCAGGAATCCCTCGCCAAGATAGATCGCGAATTGACCAAATACCCGGCTGACCGTCGTCAGGCTGCCGTCATGTCCGCCTTGCGCATCGCGCAGGAGGAAAAGGGTTGGTTGTCCAAGGAGACGGTGGCCTTTGTCGCCGAGTACCTTGGCATTCCGCCGATTGCCGCGCTTGAGGTCGCCAGTTTCTACAATATGTATGAGCTGGAGCCGGTCGGCCAATACAAGATTACCGTCTGTACGAATATCTCCTGCATGCTGCGTGACTCTGATGTCATTGTGGATCATCTGCAGGAGCGCCTCGGCATCGGTTTCAACGAAACCACACCTGATGGCAAATTCACTCTGAAAGAGGGCGAGTGCATGGGCTGTTGTGGCGGCGCTCCCTTGTTCCATATTAACAACACGCGCATGTGTGAATTCCTGACCAAGGAAAAAGTGGATGCCATCCTGGAGGAGTTGAAGTAATGGCTGCCTTTGATACGCCTGTTCAGCATCGCTCCGACAAGGAAACCCTGGTCTGTCTGCGCACCCTGGGGCAGCCTGATCCTGCCTCCTTGCAAGCCTACCTCAACGTGGGTGGCTACAAACAATTGCAACGTCTGGTACAGGACAAGGTAAAAGCCACCGATGTGATTACCCAGGTCAAGCTATCCGGCTTACGTGGTCGTGGCGGCGCTGGCTTCCCTACCGGGCTCAAATGGAGCTTCATGCCGCGTTATTACGATGGCACCAAGTATCTGGTGTGCAATACCGATGAGGGCGAGCCCGGTACTTTCAAGGATCGCGACATCATCCGTTACAACCCGCACCAGTTGATCGAAGGCATGGCGATTGCGGCCTATACCTTGGGCGCCCGCGTCGGCTATAACTATATTCACGGTGAAATCTGGCAGGATTACGAGATATTCGAACGGGCGCTGGATGAGGCGCGCGCGGCCGGTTTCATTGGTGAGAACCTGTTTGGCACTACCTTCAGTTTTGATCTCTTTGCCGTGCATGGCTACGGCGCTTATATCTGCGGTGAAGAAACCGCACTGATCGAATCCATCGAAGGCAAGAAAGGTCAGCCGCGTTTCAAGCCGCCGTTCCCTGCCAGTTACGGCGTATTCGGCAAGCCGACCAATGTCAACAATACCGAATCCTACACCTCGATCCCCTGGATCCTGGAGCACGGCGGCGATGCATTCCAGGCTCTGGGTGTGCCAAATTCGGGTGGGACTAAACTGTTTTCCGTGTCCGGCCATGTCGAGCGTCCGGGCAATTATGAAGTCCGCATGGGCATGCCGTTTACTGAGCTGCTGGAAATTGCCGGTGGGGTCTGGAAAGGCCGCCAATTGAAGGCGGTGATCCCTGGTGGGCCATCGACAGCCGTGATGCCCGCCGCTGCGATCATGGGCGCCACCATGGATTACGATGGCTTGTCCAAAGCCGGTTCCAGTCTGGGCGCTGGCTCGATGATCGTGATGGACGAAACCACCTGCATGGTGAAAACCCTCAAGCGCCTGTCGTATTTCTTCTATGAAGAATCCTGCGGCCAATGCACGCCTTGTCGTGAAGGCACAGGCTGGCTTTACCGGGTGGTAAAACGTATCGTGGAAGGGGAAGGGCGCATGGGCGATCTTGATCTTCTAAGTGACGTCAGCAGTAATATTTCCGGCCGCACGATTTGTGCGCTGGGCGATGCCGCTGCTACCCCGGTTCTCAGTTTCATCAAGCATTTCCGTCCCGAGTTCGAATATTACATACAGCATGGTAAATCCATGGTGACAGGCAAGGCGGAGTGATGGTCATGACCAGCGATACACGGCAGTTGCAGACACTTGCAGCGTATGGCTTCAAGCGCGTGTACCCAGTTGCGCATGGCTTTTCAGTGTTAGGCTTTTCAGGGTTGGTAACATGCTGAACATAGAGATAGACGGCAAGGCCGTAGAAGTCGATCACGGCACCACGATCATCGATGCAGCGGACAAGCTGGGCATCGCCATTCCGCGCTTCTGCTATCACAAAAAGCTTTCCGTGGCGGCCAATTGCCGTATGTGCCTGGTGCAGGTCGAGAAGTTTGCAAAACCATTGCCAGCCTGTGCCACGCCAGTGGCGGACGGCATGAAAATCTTCACGCGCTCCAAAGCAGCCGTTGAAGCACAGAAAAGCGTGATGGAATTCTTGCTGATCAATCACCCGCTCGATTGCCCGATTTGCGATCAGGGCGGCGAGTGTGATCTGCAGGATATTGCCGTTGCCTATGGCGCGCCAGCTTCGCGCTATGCCGAAGAAAAACGCGTGGTGCTGAACAAGAATATCGGGCCCCTGGTGGCCACTGACATGACACGCTGCATCCAGTGCACACGTTGCGTCCGCTTCCTGAAAGAAGTCGGCGGCATGATGGAACTAGGCATGGTCGGCCGTGGCGAGCACGCGGAAATTACCGCTTATGTCGACAAGAGCGTGGATTCCGAATTATCCGGCAATATCATTGACTTGTGCCCGGTGGGCGCACTCACCAGTAAGCCTTTCCGCTATAAAGCCCGTACCTGGGAACTGACACGTCGTCCTTCTATCGCGCCACATGATGGTCTGGGTTCGCAGATTGAAGTGCATATCAAGGATGGCAAGGTATTGCGCGTGTTGCCGCGTGAGAAAGAAAGCATCAACGAATGCTGGCTGTCCGATCGGGACCGTTTTTCGTATGAAGGCCTGAACAGTCCGGATCGCCTCACCGTGCCCATGATCAAGCATCATGGCGAATGGCATGAAACCGACTGGAAAACCGCGCTGGAATTTGCCGCTGGCCAATTGAAAGATATCACCGCTGCTGAAGGCGGCGAGCAGCTGGGCGTGCTGGTTTCCCCCAACAGCACCATGGAAGAAGCCTACTTGGCCAAGCAGATCGCCCATGGCCTGGGTTCCAGCAATATTGACTATCGCCTGCGTCAGACCGATTTCCGTCTGGATGGCAAGCGCATGGGAACGCCGTGGATGGGCTGCAATATTCCTGACCTGCAGGAGATGGATCGCATTCTGGTCATCGGCAGCAATCTGCGTAACGAACACCCGCTGCTCGCCAACCGCATTCGCAAGGCCGTGGCACAAGGCGCCGAGCTGTCCGTGGTCAACCCCATGGACGATGACCAACTAATGGCCGTCAAACACAAAGCCATCTGCACCCCGAATGACATGGTCAACGTGCTGGCGCAGATTCTGAAAGCCATGTCTGGCTTGCAGCGTTTATCCCTCTGCCTGCCAAAATCCCTGAATGACTTGCTGGAAACCGTACGCGTATGGGAAAACTCGCAAGCCATGGCAGAAAGTCTTGCCGGCCTGGGCAAGGAAGTGGATCTGGTCAGCCCGCGCACCGGCATTTTCCTGGGCAATATTGCACAAAGTCATCCGCGCTTTACCGAGCTTTACAGCCTGGCAGAAGCGATTGCCTCGCTCTGCGGCGCCACCTTCGGCATTCTGTCTCCAGCTGCCAACAGCACCGGTGCTCACCTGGTTGGCGCATTGCCTGGCGAACAGGGGCTCAATGCCAAAGCCATGCTGGAATCCCCACGCAAGGCTTACCTGCTGGTGAACGTTGAGCCTGAGCTCGATTGCCATCATGCAGCCCAGGCGCGTCAGGCGATTGCTGAGGCCGAGTGTGTCATCGCGCTCACCGCCTATAAGTCCGAAGCGCTGGAGCATGCCGATGTGCTGCTGCCGATTGCGCCGTTTACCGAGACTTCCGGCACCTATATGAGCATGGAAGGGCGCGTACAAAGCTTTACCGCCGTGACCAAGCCTTTGGGTGAATGCCGTCCGGGCTGGAAGGTATTGCGCGTGCTGGGCAATACCCTGGGCTTGTCAGGCTTTGATTTCGATAGCAGTGATCAGGTCAAGAACGCAATTTTTGGCGGTCAGAAACCTTCCACCGTGGTCTGGAACTCCCTCAACAACAATCTGCGCGAGCTGATCGAGATTCAGGTCAAGATCAAATCCAACGTATTGCAGCGCCTGGGTGAAGTACCGCAGTTCCAGTCCGACGCCATTGTGCGCCGCTCGCCGCCATTGCAGAAAACCCGTGCCGTGCAGGCGCCCGTCGCGGCCATGCATAGCCAGTTGCTTACCGAGCTGGGTCTGGATGACGGCGAAATGGTGACCGTGAAACAGGGCGTGGCCAGCGTATTGCTCAAAGCCAAGCGCGATGATGGCTTGCCGCACGGTGTGGTGCGCGTGCCCGCTGCCATGCCAGTGACCAGCCTGCTGGGTGATCTCATGGGCGAAATCGAGGTGACACGCGCATGATCGCTTATCTGCAAAACCTATTAGGCCCGGCTTGGCCTGTGGTGTGGACGCTGGTCAAAATTGTCGCCATTGTGGCGCCTATCATGGGCGCGGTGGCGTACCTGACGCTGGCCGAGCGCAAGGTGATTGGCTTCATGCAAGTGCGCATGGGCCCCAACCGCGTGGGTTACTTTGGTCTGTTGCAGCCGATTGCCGATGGCCTGAAGCTGCTGATGAAGGAAATCATCATTCCTTCGGCTGCCAACAAAACCCTGTTCCTGCTGGGCCCGGTGCTGGCGATTGCGCCTGCTTTGGCCGCCTGGGCGGTGGTGCCGTTTGATGTGGACATGATCCTCGCTGACATTGATGCCGGCTTGCTTTACATCCTCGCTATGACGTCCGTGGCTGTATATGGCGTGATCATCGCCGGCTGGGCATCCAACTCCAAATATGCTTTCCTCGGCTCATTGCGTTCAGCAGCCCAGATCGTGTCGTACGAAATTGCCATGGGTTTTGCGCTGGTGGGTGTGCTGATGTGCGCTGGCAGCCTCAATCTGGGCAAGATCGTGGTCGCGCAAGCGGGCGGTTTCTGGCAATGGTACTGGTTGCCGCTGTTTCCGCTGTTTATCGTGTATTTCATCAGTGCGGTGGCCGAGACCAACCGTGCGCCATTTGATGTGGCCGAAGGCGAATCCGAAATTGTGGCCGGTTTCCACGTGGAATACTCCGGCATGGCCTTTGCGGTGTTCTTCCTGGCCGAATATGCCAACATGATACTGGTGTGCATGCTGGCGGCGATCATGTTCCTGGGTGGCTGGCAGCCGCTGCTGGATGTCGCCCCATTCAACATGATTCCCGGCTTCCTGTGGCTCATCATCAAGGTCGCCTTGCTGTTGTTCTTCTTTCTTTGGTTTCGGGCGACTTTCCCGCGCTATCGCTATGACCAGATCATGCGATTGGGCTGGAAGGTTTTTATTCCTATCACGCTTGTTTGGATCATCGTGGTTGGCGGTCTGATGCAGACCCCGCTGGCCTATCTGTTCCACTGAGACCATTATGCTAGCTAAGATCAAAACCGTATTATCAAGCCTCATGCTGGTCGAGCTGCTGAAAGGCATGGCGCTCACCGGACGTTATTTCTTCGCGCGCAAGATCACCATCCAGTTCCCGGAAGAGCGTACGCCCATGAGTCCGCGTTTCCGTGGCCTGCATGCCTTGCGCCGTTATCCAAATGGCGAGGAGCGCTGCATTGCCTGCAAGCTGTGCGAGGCGGTTTGCCCGGCGATGGCGATTACCATTGAATCCGAGCAACGTGAAGACAATACGCGTCGTACCACCCGTTACGACATTGACCTCACCAAGTGCATTTTCTGCGGCTTCTGCGAAGAGTCATGCCCGGTCGACTCTATTGTTGAAACGCGGATTTTTGATTATCACGGTGAGAAGCGCGGCGACTTGCTGTATACCAAGCCAATGCTGCTGGCAGTGGGTGATAAATATGAAACCCAGATTGCGGCGGACCGCAGTGCGGACGCCAAGTACCGCTAATTTAGCGTGCCACTGAAAACAAGCGACTAAAAACAAGCGACGGATTCGATAACCATGCGCCTACATTCAACCGAGCTGACTAGATGAATTTCAACGATTACGTATTCTATGTCCTGGCGGCTATCCTGCTGTTTGCCGGCCTGCGCGTCATTACTTCCCGCAACCCGGTGCTTGCGGCATTGCACCTTGTCCTGGCCTTTTTTACCGCAGCCGGCATCTGGCTATTGCTCGAAGCCGAGTTTCTGGCGATCGCGCTGGTGCTGGTTTACGTCGGGGCGGTTATGGTGCTGTTCCTGTTTGTGGTGATGATGCTGGACATCAACCTCGACAAATTGCGCGAAGGCTTCTGGGAAGCCTTGCCCATTGCCTTGCCCGTGGGCATCCTGATGACGCTGGAAATGGTCATGATTCTGGGTTCCAAGCACTTTGGTGTTGATCGCGTCGCTGCGCCTACGCCGCATCCTGCCGGTTACAGCAATACTGCCGAGCTTGGGCGCCAACTCTATACCGATTACCTGTTGCCGTTTGAACTGGCTTCGGTGGTGTTGCTGGTCGCCATTGTGGCGGCCATTGCGCTGACCCTGCGTGATCGCAAGGACTCGAAGTTCATTGATCCAGCCGAGCAGGTCAAGGTCAAGCGGGCAGACCGTATTCGCATGGTGAGCATGCCTGCTGATGTGGAAATCCCGGCGGCTGCCGAGACCGAAGGAAAGGACAAGGCATAATGGTCGGACTCTCGCACTACCTCATTCTGGGTTCATTGCTGTTTGCCATCAGCGTGGTCGGCATTTTCCTTAACCGCAAAAACGTCATCGTGTTGCTGATGGCGATTGAGCTGATGCTGCTGGCGGTCAATCTCAACTTCATTGCGTTCTCGCATTATTTGCAGGATACGGCAGGGCAGGTGTTCGTCTTCTTCATTCTGACGGTGGCGGCCGCCGAGTCGGCGATTGGTCTCGCCATCCTGGTGGTGCTGTTCAGAAATCTGAAAACCATCAACGTCGATGACATCAACAGTCTCAAGGGTTAAGCGGGAAAATAACAATGACTGACATGCAAACCATCTATCTGCTGATCCCGCTGTTGCCGCTGGTGGCGGCAGCCATCGTCGGCCTGTTTGGCCGCATGCTGCCCCGCGCGGCGGCTCATTGGCTTACCATTGCCGGTGTTGCGGGTGCTTTTGCCCTGTCCGTCGTGGTGTTTAATGATGTCATGCAGGGCCGGGTGTTTAACGGCACGGTCTATACCTGGCTGACCAGTGGAGATACCAGTTTTGAAGTGGGCTTCCTGATTGACCGGCTGACCGCGGTGATGATGCTGGTAGTGACCTTTGTTTCGCTAATGGTCCATGTCTACACCATAGGCTACATGGCTGAAGACCCCGGCTATAGCCGCTTCTTCAGCTATATTTCGCTGTTTACCTTCTCCATGCTCATGCTGGTGATGAGCAATAACTTCATGCAACTGTTCTTCGGCTGGGAAGCGGTGGGCCTGGTTTCCTATCTCTTGATCGGTTTCTGGTACACACGTCCGACCGCCATTTATGCCAATCTCAAGGCATTCCTGGTTAATCGGGTAGGGGATTTCGGCTTTCTGCTCGGCATTGCCATGGTGCTTTATTTCTTTGGCAGCCTGGATTACGCCGCCGTATTCTCGATTGCCCCCCAGTTTGCTGACACAACAGTAAGCATTTTGCCGCATACCGAATGGTCATTGCTGACGGTGATCTGCATCCTGCTGTTCATCGGTGCCATGGGTAAATCTGCCCAGGTGCCATTGCATGTCTGGCTGCCGGACTCCATGGAAGGCCCTACACCGATTTCAGCGCTGATTCACGCGGCGACCATGGTGACCGCCGGTATCTTCATGGTGGCGCGCATGTCGCCACTGTTTGAAATGTCGACCACAGCGCTTTCTACCGTGATGGTCATTGGCGCCATCACCGCCTTGTTCATGGGCTTTCTTGGCATCATCCAGAACGACATCAAGCGCGTGGTGGCGTATTCCACATTGTCGCAGCTGGGTTATATGACGGTCGCATTGGGCGCATCGGCCTACTCAGTGGCGATTTTCCACCTGATGACCCATGCCTTCTTCAAGGCTCTGCTGTTCCTGGCCGCCGGTTCTGTGATCATGGGCATGCACCACGATCAGGACATCCGCAACATGGGCGGCGTCGGCAAGTACATGAAGATCACCTGCATCACCTCGCTGATCGGTTCGCTGGCATTGATCGGTACGCCGTTCTTCTCGGGCTTCTATTCGAAGGACAGCATCATCGAAGCGGTGCACGCAAGCACGCTGCCGGGCGCAGGCTTTGCAAACTTCGCAGTGCTGGCTGGCGTGTTCGTGACCGCCTTCTACTCGTTCCGCATGTATTTCCTGGTGTTCCACTGTGAAGAGCGCTTCGGCAAGGACCATGCGCACGCGCATGACCATCAAGCTGAAGAGCACGACGAAGCGGCCG
>DATMSO010000009.1:0-46098 GCA_035565335.1 Methylovorus sp. | reverse complement strand
ACAGGGGTGGCCGGCAACGATTCAGCAGCGGGGCTGGCTGGGGATTATTCGGGTTTGGTCACCACTTCCGGCAATTGAAAGTAATCAGCAAAGCAGCGGTTTTCCCAATGTTCAGGGTCAGCCGTGATATCGCGGAAAAAGGTAATGGGGGCCAGATGGCTGGGATATGCCGGTACCTCGAGTTTGCTGTTGGTTGACGCCAGGGCGGTGGCAAATCGATGTTCCATGAACGCATGCAAATGACGGCTTGCCTGCACCTGCAACATCACGTCTTTCCAGGATTTGTGAGGGTAGGTGATGAATGTGGTGATCAACCCTATTATGACGATAGTCACAGCTGCGATGCCATAGGTTCTTTGCCAGGAGAGTCTGGCATCGCCTGATGTCGCGAGATACTGCAGATAGCTAAACCTGGCGAGGAAGAAGGCCATGACGATAATCAGCATGAAATCCTGTGTTCTGGTGCGGCTGGGGCCGAGGTCTCCCTTGATGTATGCCCGCGCAAAAATGCCGGCCCATAAGGCGACAAACAGCGCCAGAGTGATAATGATGGTCTGACGGCGCGAAAGCATGGTGAGCGGAGTTTTGAACGGAAACAACTCCATGAAGATGCGCCACAGGACCACCAGTGCCAGAAATGCCAGCAGGTAACGCCGGATAATCAATTCAAGCCCCAGCCAGGCAGCCTGAATGAAGTCTAATTTATGCGTCATGAGCGCAGCGCGCACAAAATTTCCGGGCGCCAGGCCAGAGATCAACGCGCCAATGATGGCCGCCAGGAGAACCCAGCCCATACGCTTGTTGTGGTCATGCAGGTAGGTCATCAAGGTAAGTGGCACCAGCAAGGCTATATTCGCCAGCATGGCGCCCTCATTGCATCCTGCCAGCAGCAGCGCTCCCAAGCTCATCAGGCTGATCCGGGTAGCGGTGGGAGAGGCTTTATGGGTATATATCTTCAACGCCTCGGTGATGATCAGCAGAAAGAGGCCGCAGGCAACGCCATAAGTTGCACCGCCGGATAACCAGAACAAGGATTGCCTGAGCTGAAAAAATGCCATCAGCGGGACAAAAAGACCTAGCACCATAAACACGCGCAATTGGGCAAAGGCCCTGACGAAATGGATGACGGCGGCGAGATTCAGCAACAGAATGAATAGTGGAACCGCGTAATAATGCTTCAACAGTAAATCATTAGAGCCGGCAAACGCCGAAATGAGGAATGTGCTGACGTAGCGGCCACTCCAGTCGTGATAGATCTGCACGACATTGCCGAACATGCCATAGACTTTTCCACCATAACCGTAACAGAAATCATCGACCGAGGGCACGGCATTCCATGCACTCCATAGCAACCAGTTTAAAAACAGGACGGCGCTTACCAGCCAGGTGATACGTACCGCGCGCAACAGGCGCGAAGCGCGGACATCCGTAAGCAGACTGGCCGTCTGGTAGGTGGAGGTAGGTGTCATTGTCCGGCCTCCTGCTGGTATGCGGCCCGCCAGATATTGCGGCTTGAGAGTGAATTACGCTGGAGATGAGCATGAGCCTGCCCATGGCGGTGGATACTGTTTAATGCAATCACTGCTTTCCCCTGAAAAATAAAATTAAGTCGTCAAACGTTGTTGTTTTCTTGGTTGCCCCGTCGTTGGAGGCTGGGTCTGCTTATGCAGGGCTGGTCAATGCTGAGGGTCTGTGAGGCTTGCATTGCATAGCCGGTCTGCGCAGTCGGCGTGAGTATAAATTAAGCGACTTACGGGTTCATTACAGTTGTTAAGCTAGATAAATTTTTTGTGATGCGGATAGCATAAACAAGACTTCGGGGAGACACGGCGATATCCGTTTGTCCCTTCTTAAGGGTGCGCGGATGGATAAAGGCAGGACATGCTGAGGGACGCGTCGCAGGATTTTTCAGCGATCCGGCGACGGTTAAAATTAAGGCCGCAAAGCTTGTATGTTGCTGCTACGGCTTGGCCAAGACGTGTTAAGCGCTTGCTAAATTAAGGCTTAGTTGCGCTTTCAGCTGGATATTGGCCTGCGAGTGAGGGATCGTAGGCAGGAGTTGCTCAAAGGCTTCGATAGGCAGGGGTTTGCTGAACAGATAGCCCTGGTATTTCATGCAGCCCTTGCTGAGCAGATACTGCAGCTGCTCGACGGTTTCTACGCCTTCAGCGATCAGCATCATATTGAGATTTTTGCTGAGCACGACCAGGGTTTCCACAATCGCCTTGTCGCTTTCGTCGGTCAATAGATCCCTTACAAAAGATTGGTCTATCTTCAACTGCTCAAATGGCAGGCGCTTGAGGTAGTTGAGTGAGGAGTAGCCGGTGCCAAAATCATCCAGTGACCAGCTGATGCCGAAGGCGCGCAGAGCGTTCATTTTCTGTATGGTGGTGTCGACATCCCTGGCCAGCATGCTTTCGGTGAGCTCCAGTTTCAGTTGCGCCGGTGTGGCGCCACTGCGTGTCACGATCTCAATCACTTCCTGCACAAAGTCGGGTTGCCGGAGTTGCGATGCGCTGACATTTACCGCGATACTGAGGTGTTTCATGCTAGGGTCTTTCGACCATTTCACCAGTTGGGCGCAGGCTTCTTTCAACACCCAGCTTCCTATCGGCTGGATCAGGCCTGTCTCTTCGGCGGCGGCAATAAACACCCCTGGCGGTATCATCCCACGCACCGGGTGTTGCCAGCGCAGTAGCGCTTCAGCGCCAAAAATATGCCCCTCCGCATCTACCTGCGGCTGATAGTGCAGGCAGAACTGGCCTTGTGCCAGCGCTTCGCGCATGTCCGCATATAGCGAATGGCGCGTCGTGATGTCCGTCTGCATGACGATCAGCGCCACGCCAAGTATTGCAAGCGCGGCAAGATTGTTGATCCACGCGCCTACAAGCCGGATTTCCTGATCTGCAATCAGCTCAGGCTTGAGAATGCCGAGGTGTGAAGACGCAAACACAAGGCAGCAGGCCAGCAAGGTAAACGGCAGCACGATGCGCAGGTAGAGCGTTTCCTTGCGAAATACCAGCGAAGCACCCGCGGCCACTGGCAAGAAATACATATGCACCGAGCGTGGAGCATCCTGTATCGGCACATCCAGCCAGCAGATCGCGCATAGCATGAACAGCAAACCATGCGCCATGACAATGGCGACCAATCGCTCGCGGCCGGCCTTGATCTGAATAAGCGCATACACGCCCAGGGTCACGAGGATGGCATGGCACGCCATTAACACCCATTTGGCGTGGAAAAGATAATAGGCGCCCCATACGCCGCAAAGCAGGAGCAGCGACCAACCACCAATCGTCAGCAGCAATCTTACCCGCATGCTATGCGGCTCCTGCGCGTAGGGCGGCAGCTCATGCCGCAACAGCTTGAACAATAACCGCAAAGGCATAGGCAGGCTGCTCAGATGCGGCATGATGCATTTCCTGAGGCTAACACTACGGCAAAGACGACTTTTGCCCTCATCATCAAAGCTGCCAGCAAGTCTGCAGCGCGTCGAGGTCTAATGGCCTGTCTGATAATCACTTACTACTTTCCGTCGAATTTATATCCAGCCACGCCGCGCAGGGCGATAGCTTCCTGACAACAAACCCCTTTGTGCCGGGCTTATATGTCTGATGGGGTGATATGGGAATTTCAAACGCCGAATACATTCACCCTTGCGGTAAACGGCAGCCCCGCTACCCTAGGCTAATGCCCTTAGGTCGGAAACTTTGCGTCCCTGCCTTTCGGCAGGTTTGCCTTTCAATAACGGCGGTCAGTTCATCAAACTTTGCTGCGGATGTCAACAGCAGAGGCTCCGCCCGCCCGCTGCATGTCCGGGTTTTCAAGCCTCATTCACGCGATCCCATGTAACGGATAGCGCTCACTTCCTGGCGCCGCTTTCTTGATTATCGCATTGAAAGAACATCACACCTTCTTACCCTGCAGGTAATTCGCAGCACGTGCATCTTATTGATTGTCGTCTATATTTTGGCCCTTAATTCGATGCGGTGATGTGCGTGCGGGTGCGTAAAACTGGAGCTGTCCTCAAGATGGATATCTCCAGTTTTTTTATGCCTTCTTCAAGAATGCACGTAAAGAAAACCAAGTTAACGGAATGAATCAACAGCATTATTAAATACACGCTATGGCAACAAATAGGAAGGAATCAACTGAATGAGCAAGTCCGGCAAATGCAATTTAATCTTTTCTGGAATCATCATCGCACTGGGATTGGGCGGGTGCGCATCGAATGCGAAAGTATCCGAATCCGACGTCAACACATGGCTCAATGAATCATTGGTGGTAAATATACCTGCACCTGTCTCCTTGGTTGAGAAAACAAAAGCCAGAGCCATTGGGAATATGGTTGCCTCTTCCATCGCTGGCAGTGTCGCGGCGAGCTCCGGTAATCCTGGGTCAATGCAGCAACTTCAGGCAAACCAGCAAATCGGCTCTCAGTTTTCCGGTCAACTTAATCAAGCTCTGCCTAAAGGTGCATCTGTGTCGAAAGGTGGAGGCGTTAATATTCTGCTTGCAAGCAAAATCAAGGATTTATTTGCAGCGAAACCTCTTGTTAATCCCAGTAGCGATGTGCAGGTGAAAATTGAAACCCCGATATGGGAGCTCGAGTATGTTGGACTTTTTAGCAGTAACTACAAGCTAAATTACAAATTGGCTGTAGAACTCGTGCGGATGCAGGGTAACAAACCCTCCATACTGAGAACCTGGTATTGCGAGGGCGCTTCGCCAGAGCTTAAATCGTATGAAGCATGGACGGCGAACGATTATGATGCTGTCAACAAAGAAGCAGTTAACATAGTGGATAAATGTATGGTTGTATTAAATAAATCAGGGCTTCATTAACGGATCAGTAGCGTTGTAGATATGAAGCTTGTAACCAGGAGCTTTCAAGCATGACAATCCAATCCAACGTCACTTCTCTCCTCGAAAGCAACGACATCGCTTTTAAGATTATCGAAATCCCGTTGAGCGAGGATAAAAAGCCTATCCGCAGTCTGGAGGAGTTGCTTTCTTCGCAGGGGCTGGATCCGCAGTCTGTGGTGCGTAGTGTAGTGTTCAAAGGCGAGCAGAGCGGGTTTTGCCTGTTGGCGGTGGCGGGCGGTGGCCGGGCTGATTGGGCGGTGTTGCGTAACTTTCTGGGGGAGCGCAAGTGTCGCATGGCGGAGTATGCTGAGGTGCCGGAGGCCACGGGGTATGTGGTGGGGGCGGTGCCGCCGATTGCGTTGCCGGAGGGTTTGCGCGTGCTGGTGGATGATAGCGTGGCGGCGTACGAGACGGTGGTAATTGGCAGTGGGGTATTGGGCTATGCGCTGGCGTTGAAGTCGGCGGATTTGCTGAGTCTGTTGCAGGACAAGCCGCGCGGGCATTTTGTGAAGGTGGAGTAATGTTGACCGGTTAATATCTCGTATTGGCGCTGGGCGAATCATCCGGTGCCAAACCCGTCTGCGGTGCCTGTGCCGCTGCGGCTTAGCCTTCGTTCTTCCGAGTTCTTTCCCGTGGTGGTTCCTGAGTTTTCCTTTTCTTCTTCTGCACTACTCCATGCGCATCGTCCTTCCGGCGGCGCTTTCTACCGCATAACGAACCCACATCACTGACCGCGAGTTTGCATCCGCTTCGCGCTACAATATTGCTACCGGTCAGCGCGTGCGATGTGTGTTTTTCTCACGATGTTCACACCGCGCTGGCCACTTCATCCCTCTGCATTAAGGACCTGATATCAAGCTCGCCCCCAGTCTCGTGGTGTCGGAAAACCCCGCGGACCCTTTTCGTTACATTATTTCAGTGCGTGCCATGTGCGATCTGGTGGCCCGGCGTGGCGATCTGGATCAGCGCTTTACGCCTGCGCCGACCGCGCTGGAGGGGATGATGGGGCATACTTCGGTCACGTCGAATCGCCATGCCGGTTACGAGACTGAGATTGCGCTGACGGGCGAGTACCAGAATATCTTTGTGCGGGGGCGGGCGGATGGCTATGACCCGGAGCTTAACCAGCTGGAGGAGATCAAGACCTTCAAGGGCCTGCTGGATCGCATGCCGGAGAATCATCGCTTTTTGCACTGGGCGCAGGCCAAGGTGTATGCCGCGCTGCTGTCGCAGGAGCGCGAGCTGCGCGAGGTTAACACTGCGCTGGTGTATTACAACGTATCGAGCAAGACCGAAGACGCGTTGAGCGAGCTATACAGCGCAGAGGAGCTGGCGACGTATTTCAATGCGCAATGCGCCCAGTTGCGCACCTGGGCAGACCGCGAGGTGGCGCACCGCTTGCGCCGCAATCAGCAGCTGACCGCACTGCAGTTTCCGCACCCTACCTTTCGCGCCGGGCAGCGCGTGCTGTCAGAGTCAGTGTACAAAACCGCCAGCCTCGGCAAATGCCTGATGGCGCAGGCGACCACCGGCATCGGCAAAACGCTGGGCACGCTGTTTCCGCTGCTGAAAGCCATGCCGGAAAAGAAGCTGGACAAGATTTTCTTTCTCACCGCCAAAACTTCGGGCCGCAAGCTGGCGCTGGATGCCGTGCATGTGATACACGCGGCCAACCCGGACTTGCGCTTGCGCACGCTGGAGCTGGTGGCGCGCGAAAAAGCCTGTGAGCATCCCGACAAATCCTGCCATGGCGACTCCTGCCCGCTGGCTAAGGGTTTTTATGACCGCCTGCCACAAGCCCGAATTGATGCGCTGGAGCGCGGCATGATGGACCGCGAGACGCTGGCGGCGGTGGCGCGTCAGCATCAGATCTGCCCATATTATCTGGCGCAGGACCTGGTGAGCTGGAGCGATGTGGTGGTGGGCGATTACAACTACTACTTTGATCTTTATGCCGTGCTGTATGCGGGCACGGTGATGAACGAGTGGCGGGTGAGCATACTGGTGGATGAGGCGCACAACATGATAGAGCGCGGCCGCAAGATGTATAGCGCCGAGCTTGATCAGCAGGTATTTGAGGCCATGCGGCAAGAGGCGCCGAAATCGCTGAAAACGCCGCTGGAAAAACTCAGCCAGGCTTGGCAGCAGATGGTGCAGCCGCAGGTGGCGCCTTACGAAGTCTACCCGACCATTGAGGAAGACTTTGAGCTATCGCTGCAACGCGTGGTTACCCGCATCACCGATTATCTGGCGCTGCACCCGACCGATAATGCGCCCAGCCTGCTCAATTTCTATTTTGACGCGCTGCAGTTTGCCACGCTGGCCGCTGCCTTCGGCCCGCATTCCATGTTCGATATCACCCTGAAAGAAGGGCGCACTAATCTGCTCCAGGCCTATAATGTGCTGTGCATCCGCAATATCGTGCCTGCGCCTTTCCTCAAGACGCGCTTTGAAGCGGCGCAATCCGCCACCCTGTTTTCCGCCACGCTCAGTCCCTCGCATTTTTATAGCGACATGCTGGGCTTGCCGGATAAAACGCCATTTATTGATGTGCCCTCGCCATTCAGCCCCGAGCAGCTGGATGTGCGGCTGGTGACACATATTTCCACACGCTATTTGCGGCGGCGCCATTCGGTCATGCCAATTGCCCAGCTTATGGCGCGGCAATACCAGGCCAGGCCGGGAAATTATCTGCTGTTTGTGAGCAGCTTTGATTATTTGCAGCAGGTGTACGAGGTGTTCAGTGAGCGCTTCCCGCAGATTCCCGTGCGGCAGCAATCGCGTATGATGACCGAGCATGACCGCGAAGACTTCATTCGCCGCTTTACCGATACCTCCGAAGGCATTGCTTTTGCCGTGCTGGGCGGGGCATTCGGCGAAGGCATTGATTTGCCGGGAGACCGGCTTGTCGGCGCATTTGTCGCCACCATAGGCCTGCCGCAGATCAACGAGGTGAACGAGCAGATGCGGGAGCGCATGCAGGACATCTTCGGTATGGGCTATGAATACACCTATCTTTACCCCGGCCTGCAAAAAGTTGTGCAGGCGGCCGGGCGCGTCATCCGCACCAAAGACGATACCGGCGCCATTTACCTGATTGATGACCGCTACTCTCAAGCCGAGGTGCGCGCCTTGTTGCCCAGCTGGTGGGATATTCGCTAAGGCGCTCTATCTCTGGTGCTGTGTGGCTGATCGCCGTGGCGATTGCTTTCTCACTGGCTGTTCTGGCTGGCAGCCAGCTGTCGCTGTAGCAGCTGCAGCACATGCTGCTCTATGGATTCCATGGTGCCTGGCGATTCAGTACCTTCTTGCCCAGAGCCATCTCGCGCAGTGCCTTCTGTTACCGCTTCCAGCAGCTTGCCGGCCATATAAGTTTCGATAATCAGCGGATGCACATAACACTTGCGGCAGATGGTGGGCGTGTTGCCCAGCTTGCGCGCTGCCTCGGTGATGGCCTGCACCACATTCTTTTTTGCCTGCGTCTGGTTTTCAAAAGGTTCCAGCGTGGTGAGCGACTGAAAGGTATGCAGCGTGCCCGACCAGGTGCGGAAATCTTTCGCGGTATAGTCGCGGCCTGTCATCGCCTTCAGATAGGCATTCACATCCGATGAGCTCACCGCATGGCGCTCGCCGCTATCGTCCACATACTGAAACAGTGCTTGCCCCGGCAGGTCTTTCATCTTGCGCACCAGCCGCGCCAGCCTGGCGTTCTGCAGCTCAATCGCATGTTCCACCCGGCTTTTGCCGCGAAAGTGAAAGGCGATGCGCCCGCCTTGCACCTCCACATGGCGGTTGCGCAGGGTGGTGAGGCCAAAGGATTTATTGGTGCGGGCATATTCATCATTGCCCACGCGTATCATGGTTTTTTCCAGCAGGGCTATCACCAGCGCCAGCACCTTCTCGCGGCACAGTCCCGGCTTGGCAAGGTCGGCATCCACCTGTTGCCGGATGAGCGGCAGATGCAGCGCGAAGTCCAGCATATGCGCGTATTTGGCTTCATCGCGTATCGCGCGCCATTCCTTGTGATAGCGGTATTGCTTGCGGCCTTTCACATCCACGCCCGTGGCCTGAATATGCCCATTGGCATACGGGCATATCCACACCTCCCGCCACGCCGGGGGAATCGCCAGCGCCTTGATGCGGGCCAGATGGGTTTTGTCATGCAACGGGCGGCCCTGCCGGTCGACATAGCGAAAGCCTGTGGCCGTGCGTTTACGGGCAAAGCCGGGCGTGCCGTCATTCACATAGCGCAGGCGTGCCGCCTCGGCAGACAGCGCCATATCGCCATGGAGTTCGCTGCCGAGTGCGTCATTGAGCTGAACCGTGCATTCATCAAGCGGGGTATCGGGCATCGCATGCTTTCAGCGTGAGGGGTTTACAGAGTGACCAGCGCAGCACGATAAAAGTGCCATAAGCCGTGCCTCTGCATTGCATCTGAATAGGGTGGATAGAAGGAATACGTAAGTGCGTCACCATCTGCACTGGTTTTTAGCGCGGTATCTGCATCTGTTGGCCTGGTGCGGGCTGATTTATGATGGCGCTTTTCATAAGAGCGTCTGGAACAGACATGCAGATTGTGGCCGTCACCAAAAAAGATCAGGACTTGCTGTTTGCGTCGGGCTATAGCTTGCGCATCTCGGTGGAGCGTATGTTTGAAGTCGGCATTTACGAAGGTGCGGACGAAGTGGCGCGTATCCGGTTTGAGGCTTTGTCTTCGCTCAATAATCTGGAGTTGCCGCCGCTGTACCGCTTGTCGGCGGCCTCGGTGAGTGCGGCCATGCCGCGCGAGCAGCTTGCGGATGCCGGTCGTGCGGCGATTGAATTGTTTCAGTATTACACCAATGGCAGTGTGCGCGTGCCTGACGAGATGCAAGCGACGCTGGCGCTGGCCTGATCAGCGCCTGTGTTCGGGAATCAGCCGCGCCACTGTATGCAGGGCTTGCTCGATATCATCGCTCCATTCATGGCCGTAATTCAGGCGTATGTATTCCGTAAACTGCCGCTGCGCCGAAAACATGGGGCCGGGGGCAATGCTGATGCCCAGTTCCAGGCAATGCTGGTGCAGGGCCAGGGCATCGGTGCCTTCGGGCAGCTTCAGCCATAAAAAATAACCGCCGGCCGGCCGCGTCAGCTGCGTGCCGGCCGGGAATACCTGTTCTATGGTCTCGATAAAGCGAATTTGCTGCATCAGCAAGGTATGTCTGAGCGAGCGCAAGTGGCGGTCATAGCCGCCCATGGCGAGGTAAGCCGCCAGCGTCTGTTGCACAGGGGCCGGGGCCGCCAGCGTGGTGGTCAGCTTGATGCGCTCTATGGTTCTGGCATATCGGCCCGCCGCCACCCAACCTACGCGATACCCCGGCGCCAGGCATTTTGAAAATGACGAGCAATGCATGACCAGCCCCTCCGTATCAAACGCCTTGGCTGGCTTGGGGCGTTGCTGCCCAAAATACAGTTCGCCATAGACATCGTCCTCGATCAGCGGAATCTGATGACGCCTGAGCAAATCCACCAGTGCCTGTTTTTTATCCTCCGGCATCAGGCTGCCCAGCGGATTCTGAAAGTTGGTCATCAGCCAGCAGGCCGCCGGTTTGTGTTGCTCCAGCGCCGCTGCCATAGCGTCCAGATTGACGCCGGTTTTGGGGTGGCTGGGGATTTCAATGGCGTTCAAGCCATGCCGCTCTATGGCCTGTAGCGCCGCATAAAAGGTCGGGCACTCGATCAGGATGCTGTCGCCGGGCTTGGAGACCGCTGCCAGGCACAGATTCAGCGCTTCCAGCGCGCCATTCGTGATCACAATGTCCTCGGTCGGCACGCTAAAGCCATCAATCATGTAGCGCACGGCAATCTGCCGGCGCAAGTCTTCATCGCCCGGGCTCAGGTCGCGCACCGAGCTCCATGGATCCATATGCTGGGCGATGGACGCCATGGTGCGCCCCAGTTTTTTCAGGGGAAACAGCAAGGGGCTGGGAAAAGCCGAACCCAGGGGCACCACCGTGCGGTTGCGGGTTGCGCCCAGAATATCAAACACCAGTTCGCTGACATCCACTGGCGTCAATTGCGGGTGGGCCGCGGGGTGCGGGGCCAGCTCGGGCAGGCTGGAGCTGCCACCGCTGACGTAATAACCCGAGCGCTCTTTTACCGTGATCAGCCCGCGCGCTTCAAGCAGGTAGTAGGCTTCAAACACGGTGGAGGCATTGACGTTATGGCTGGCGCTGGCCTGCCGTACCGAAGGCAGTTTGTCGCCCTTGCGCAATACGCCGGTGCGTATGGATTCGGCAATCTCTTCTGCCAGTTTCTCGTATTTTTTCATGGCATGCTCCGACCAGAAATGCGATGGCAAGGGATGGTGAATAAGGGCTGGATTTGAATCATCATCATGCAGACAGTATAAATCTGCTATGGTTTTTTATGTGGTTTCTGCATCTGTTTTATCTTGATGGCGAGTTTTACCATGGCAACACTCACCTAAATGGAGCCAGCCATGCAAGCGGTTATTGCCGGTGCTGCCAAGCCCGCCAGAAAAATCATTCCCATCGTGCCGTATGCGGTCAAGGGCCGCTATCGCCATCTCAAGACCAGCATTCTGCTGCTGGCTTATACCGTGTTTTTTGGCCTGCCCTGGCTCACTTGGCATGGCGCCGCCCGCACCGGGCAGCCGCTACTGTTTGATATCGCCAACTCGCGCTTCTTCCTGTTTGATGTCGTGATTTTCCCGCAGGATCTGATGGTGCTGATGGCGATCATGGTCATGGCGGCCACCATGCTGTTTGTCTCGGCAGCGCTTTATGGTCGCGTCTTTTGCGGGTTTTTCTGTTTTCAGACCTTGTGGACCGATGCCTTCCGCATGATAGAAGGCTGGGTGCAGGGCGAAGCGCAAGCGCGCATCCGCCTGATGAAGCAACCCTGGGGTCTGGAGAAAATCGCCAAGCTGGGCCTGACCCACGCGCTGTGGCTGGGCCTGGCGCTGACAACCGCCGTCACCTTTACCCTGTATTTTGCCGATGCCCACAGTCTCATCTCCGCCATCTGGCATGGTCAGGCGCCCATGGCGGCGTATACCGCCATTGCCACCATTACCGCCACCACCTACGTCGCCGCCGGCTTTGCCCGTGAAAACATCTGCCGCGTGGCTTGCCCCTATGGCAAATTCCAGAGCGCCATGCAGGACCCGCTGACCAAAACCGTGGTTTACGATGCCGCCCGTGGCGAACGCACCCAGGGCCGTCAGCCACCTGCCAAGGCGCTTAAAGAACCAGGTTCGCGTCAGCAGCAGGGCGTGGGGGACTGTATTGATTGCGGCTATTGCGTCAATGTCTGCCCCACCGGTGTGGATATCCGCAAAGGCTTTCAGATCGACTGCATTGCCTGCGGACTCTGCATTGATGCCTGCAATACCATCATGAAATCCATGCAGCTACCCACCGGCCTGATCGATTTTCGGCAGGCGGCGACGACAGAGCAAAGCGCCGAGCCGACCGCTGCCGCCCCTGTCATCAGTTTTGCCAGCCGGCTCAAGCAATACGGCTACCTGGGACTGATGGCATTGGCGATCGTGTTTTTCGCCTACAAAGTGCAGCACCTGGAGCCTTTTGTCGCCAATATCCAGCAAGACCAACCCTTGGTGACGCGCATGTCCAACGGCGATCTCAAAAGCCGCTACATCGTGCGCCTGACCAATAAAGAAGCTCACGCGCAAACGTATGTGCTCACGCTGCAGGGCCTGCCGCGCGATGCCGCTGCCGCGCCACATGTGATGCATGTGCCCTCGGGCAAAACCTACGCCAGCGCGTTCAGCATTGTGCTGCCGCCGCAGTTGGCGCAAACCCTGCAAGGCTTTACTGCCGTGATTACCCCCACGGAAGGGCATGAAGGCGCCGAAGCGGCGCAAGCCCAGGAATTCAGCCTGACATATTCATCGGGGCAGACGCGCTAGTGGCGTAAGTGGGAAAGTCGGCGTGCCGCTAAAGCAAGGGCAGCATTTGAGGTGGTGCGGGCACATCCTGAAATAGCAGGGAAGGGTTGTGCAGCACCTGGGTCATTTCCTTGGCGGGCAGGGGTTTGCTGAACAGGAAGCCCTGCATCTTGGTGCAGCCCAAGGATTGCAGGGTGTGCATTTGCGGGATGGTTTCCACGCCTTCTGCGATAAGGTCTAGTTTGAAGCCGTTGGCGATGCCGGCAATGGCCGAGATGATGGAGGCGTTTTCGCTGGTGCTGCTGATGTCGCTGACAAAGGATTTGTCGATCTTGACGCTATGGATGGGGAAGCGGCGCAGGTAGGCCAGCGATGAGTAGCAGGTGCCGAAGTCATCCAGCGCGATCTTGATGCCATGGCTGCCCAGCTCTTTCAGCTTGCTGATGGAGGCTTCCACATCACGCATCAGCAGGTTTTCGGTAATCTCGATTTCAAACAGGTCTTCGCTCAGCTGGTGTTGGCGTATCGGCGTCAATATGCGGCTGACGAAGGCATCTTCTTCTACCAGTTGCGGCGAGATATTGATCGCCAGACTGAAGTTGTTGAGCCCGGCATCCTGCCATTGCCGCATCTGGATGCAGGCTTCTTCCAGCAGCATTTCGCCCAGGGCATGGATGAGGCCGGTTTCTTCTGCCAGCGGGATGAATTCCAGCGGTGAAACCAGGCCGAGCTCGGGGTGATGCCAGCGCGCCAGGGCTTCGAGGCCAATGACGCAGTGGCCATCCAGGTGAATCTTGGGCTGGTAGTACAGCACGATCTGGCGTTTTTCGATGGCGCGACGCAGCTCGTTTTCCAGCGACAGCTTTTTGTGGAACATGCTGTTCATGCTTGGATCGTAATACTGGAAGCCATTCTTGCCGCGCCATTTGACGTGGTACATGGCGATGTCGGCACGCTTGATCAGGTTTTCGATAGAGTCGCCATGGTCCGGGTAGATGGCAATACCAATACTGGATGAGATGAAGATTTCGCGGTCATCCAGCATGAAGGGGCGCTTCAGCTCATCAAAAATCTTCTGGGCAATCACCGTTGCATCGTCCGGCTGGTTGAGTTCATGCAGCAGCATGGTGAATTCATCGCCGCCCATACGCGCAAGGGTGTCCTGCTCGCGCATGCAGTTGCGCAGGCGGGCGGCCACTTGCTTTAGCAGCTCATCGCCATACAGATGGCCCAGCGTGTCGTTCACCCATTTAAAGCGATCCAGATCCAGGAACATGATCGCCAGCTTATGCTTGTTGCGCTTGGCGTGGTGTATCGCCACCGTCAGGCGGTCCTTGAACAGCATGCGGTTGGGCAGGTCGGTCAGCGTATCGTGGTAGGCCTGGTGTGTGATGGCCTGCTCGGCTTTTTTACGCTCGGTAATGTCGCGCGCCACGCCATAGGTGCCATTGAATGGCGTGCCGTGCTCGGGGTGCGTGCCATAAATGCCCATGGCATTGATCACCACGGTGATGTAATTCTGATCGGGCTGGCGGCGTTCACTGCGGCGCTCCTGGCAGCGTAGGCGCAGTTCGACGTTTTTGGCGGCGCGGTTGCCGGTGCGGCGCTCGTTAAACGCGTGGTGGGCGCGCTCGTAATCCTCTTCGTGGATCAGCAGCGTGTAATGCTTGCCCAGCATGGTCTCGCGTGAATAGCCCAGCAGGGTTTCCACGCGGTTGTTGATAAAGGTGAAATTGCCGTTGTCATCCAGCGTGTAGATGATGTCGGGTGAGCTGTCGATCAGGTACTGGTACAGCGTTTCGGATTCTTCCAGCCGCGCGTGTATGGATTTGTTCTGCAGCTCCAGCCGGGAATGTTCCAGCGCGTTTTCGATGGTGCGCAGCAGCTCTTCCGGCTGGTAGGGTTTGCGCAAGAAGTCATAGGCGCCGTGGCGCATGGCGTCAATCGCCGCATTCAGCGTTTTGGTGCCGCTGATGACCACGACCGGAATACGCTGCTTGCCCTTGGGCAGTTGCATCAGCACTTCATGGCCAGTCATGCCTGGCATGGAAAGATCCAGCAGCATGAGGTCAAAGCGCTGCTCGGCTACCAGATCAAGCGCGGCATAGCCGGAATTGCACACCTGAGCGACATAACCGTGGATTTCCACCAGATACTTGAGGCTTTCCGCCAGCCGCACATTGTCATCGACGATCAGCAGCCGTGCCAGCGGGGCTACCTCGGCGACCGGCTTGGGTGATACGTTGAGAGGGTAGATGCTCGACATGGTGCCTTTTATTCCATTAATGCCAGATCGCTGGCTTCGGATTGCAGAGGCAGGCGCACGTCAAAGCTGGTGCCCTGGGGGGAAGTACGGCATGCCATGCTGCCATGCAGGGATTGAATAATGTCGTTGCTGATGGTGAGCCCGATGCCGCCATGGTTACCACCCTTGGTGCTGGTTTGCGGGCTGAATAGCCGCGCCATCACTTCATCGGGGATGCCATGGCCGGTATCGCTGACCTGAATCAGCAGCATGGGCTGAGCACCTGCGCGGTTCTCCACATGCGTGGCAATGGTAAGCGTGCCACCATTCGGCATGGCTTCGGCGGCATTGCGGATCAGGTTGACCAGCACTTGCCGCAATTGGTAAGGAATGGTGGTGACTTCGGGCAGGTTGGGGTGCAGCGCTTCCACCACATCCACGCCGGCCGGCTCCAGATAGGTCTGGCGATGCAGGGTAATCAGGTCCTGCACCATCTGGTTGATATCGACACTGGCGGCGCTATAGCTCTGGCCATTGGAATACAGCTCGCCAATCATGACGCCGATGCGGTCGATCTCTTCATTGACGATACTGATGTCATCGCTTTGCATGCCGTTTTTAAGCATGCGCTGCTCTAAAATCGCGAGGTAGTTTTTGACAGTAGTGAGCGGGTTGCTGGTTTCGTGCACAAACCGTCGCAGGCGTTCTTTTTGCGCTTCGCCTGCCAGCATGTCATCGGCCGGTTGCCCGCTGGCGGCCAGGCGGCTTGCGGCAATGCGGGCGAGGGCGGTGGGGATCGCCATCTGTGTATCCAGCAACAGAAACTCCGGCTGGTCCAGCGCCAGCACCATCACGCCCATGGGCTTGCCTTTCAGCATCATAGGCACGCACAGCATGCCGGCGGCATTGCTCATGCGCATCATCTGCTTGTCCGGCAGGCTGGCCTTGCTGCCGCGGAAAGCCTCAAAACTGTGGCGTGCGGCTTGGGCCAGCCAGGTATCGGCAATCAGGCTGACATCGGGCTGAGTCGGCAGGATAAAATCGGCAACCCATTTCTGGTCGGGCTGCAAGGGCTTGCCAACGAGGTTGCTCTGGCTTTCATTGGGCACAAACAGCATCAGCTGCTTGCTGTGGCAGATTAGCCTTGCCAGCTTTTGCAATTGCAGCAGCAGGGCTTCTTCATCCGGCTGCTGGCTGAGCGTGCTTTCCATGTGGTTGATCAGGGCATTGCTGGCAACGCCTTGCATCAGGCGGTCATCCACATTCGATGTGGGCGCCAGCGGCGCTTGTGCGCGGTTGCCCAGAGCACCCAGCAGCGCGTCAATGTCTTCGGCTTCCGGGGCGCTCTCCATGCCCAAGGCCGGCTTTTCGGCTTCCAGGTTCAGCGAGATCGCCAGCACATCAATCTGCTGGTGGCTGATGCTGACTATTTCATCGAGCGTGGTTTCGCTCAGATTGAACCAGCGCTCGGCCAGCTCGGCCAGCGCGGGTTTGTCTCGTATGTTTTGCTGCGCCAGCATATTCGCCAGATAGACGATCTTGATCAGTGCCGGCGAATGCTCCAGCTGTGCGGCAGGCAAGTGGTGGTAGGCAATCGCATCTTCCAGGAAGGATTTGACCTGCCAGTTTTTGATGACCCAGGCGCCCAGCTCGCAATGGTCGATGCCAAAGCGCGCGGCTTCACTTTCGATGTAATTGGGTAGGGATTCGTCGATGGCAAAAAACGCCTGGTATTGGGCATTGAATCCACTCAGCAGCCCCAGGCGGCCGATGTCATGCAGCAGGCCTGAGATATAGGCTTCGTCGGTGGAGACGGCGCTAGTACGGGCGGCGAGCGCTTTGCACAGCACCGCGGTGCGCAGCGAGTGGTACCAGTAGCTGGCGAGGTCCTGCTGATTGCTCTTGAAGTAATCGCTCAGCATGCGCTGGAAAATAATGCTGAGCGTCAGGGTTTTGACCAGATCCCAGCCGAGATTGGAGATGCCGCTGTAGACCGAGAGCACCTGAGTGCCGCGCTGGAATGCCGCTGAATTGGCCACTTGCAGGATGCGGGCGCTGATGACCACATCCATCTCCATCAGGTCCGCCAGCTTGCGCATGTCGGTTTCTTCGTCCTGCAGCATTTCCAGGATGCGTGTCAGTACCTGCGGAATAGACGGCAGCGCGCTGATCGTGACGTGATTCAGCACAATCTGCGCGTGATGGTCCGGCATGTATTGAGGCGATTGCTGCATGGGTTTATAGGTTCAACGTCCGCATTTTATAAAAAAGCTACCAAAGGGCGGGACGCAAGAATCGTGCTTGCAAGGCGCATGGAATATAGACCCCCCTTTTTTTAACACTATTAAAGTGCATTAAATTTATAGCTTTAAAGCGATGTTTTTTTGTAATTTGCCAACAAATTAAGGCACTTATGCCAAATTATTAAACCACAATGTATCATTGTGTGAATAAAGAGACAATAGCGTGTCTGTTAACACAATTGATTTTTAATAAGTATGTTATTCACCCTTGGCCTGGGGTGGCGGGCCATGATGCCGAAATACCATGCCAACTGTCCGGATTTCGACAGGGCTGCGGGTAGGGAAGATCTGCCCGGCAGCTGCCGGGCAGATTGACGAGTGGGAAGGTTTAGAACTGCATCTGGGCTGAGAAGGCCAGGCTGCGCGGAGTGCCGAGATAATACGCGTTCAGCCAGTAATCCTTGTCGAACAGATTATTCACATTCACCCGCAGGGTCAGTGGCCGATTGGATACCGTAGTCTGGTAGCGCGCGCCAATATCTGCGGTGACATAAGATGGCAGGCGGTCGGTATTGGCGTCATCTGCGTATTGCTTGCCGGTGTAGTAAACGCCGCCGGTCAGGGTCAGCCCTTCAACGCCAGGCAGCTGATATTCGCTGTAGACCTTGGCAAACTGCTGCGCGACATTCACCGGAATATTGCCGGCGTTTTGCGACTTTTCCACTTTCGCATCCATTAGCGTCAGGCCGGTAATGATGGTGAGCCTGTCAGTGGCTTTGCCGGTGGCGCCAAATTCAATGCCTTTGTGATTCTGACGCCCATTTTGCCGGTAAACGCTGATGCCGTCGGTCACATCAATATACTGGTAGGCCTTTTCAATCTCAAAAATAGCTGATGTCAGCAACAGCTTGCCCACGCTGGCTTTCACGCCCAGCTCCTGCTGGCGGCTCACCATGGGCGGCATTACGCTATTGGCGTTGGATACGCTCGTCGGCGCGCGGCCGCCGCTCTCCAGGCCTTCTATATAGCTCAGGTAGGAGGTCAGCCACGAGACCGGCTTGTAGATGAGGGAGACCGCCGGCGAGATGCGGCTCTTGTCGTAGGAAGATGATCTGACACCAGGATCGCTGTAGCTGAACGACAGGATGCGGCTGCGGTTGACCCCGGCCAGCACGGACCATTGCTCGTTGAATGTCAGCAGATCGCCCAACATGAAGTTTTCATTGATATCGCGACCTTTTATAAAGCGGGATTGGGTGTCGACGTTAAATGTCGGCTTGGCCACATAGCTCGGGCTGCTCATGGAGAAGGGGCCGAGAAAGGTGGCGCCGCTATCGTAATTGGAGCTCCGGTAAAGATCGGAATTCATGTAATAGCCGGTGGTGACCTTGTGCGAGATGCTGCCGGTATCAAAGCGGATATCGGCAAAGGCCTGGCTTGCATCGAATACATCTTCGGAGTCGGCACCCGCCATGGCCAGTTGCCGGTAGGTGGTGGCGGAGAGCGGGTAGTTGTAGGTGCCTGCCGTGCCTTCGCGATTGATGTAGTCGCGCATATAGGCGCCGCGCAGGGTGATGTTGTCATTCAACTGGTAGGTCAGCTTGCCCATCAGCTTGGTGTTGTGGAATTCATCCCCACTCCATTTTTGCCCCCAGTATTTGCTGACGTCGGGGGCGGCGGGGCGTTTGATGCCACTGGCCGCATCCACATACCAGTAGGGGGAGACGCCATCAATGCGGTAATGGTTGTATACGGCGTTCAGTTCCAGCAGTAGCTTGTCGGTGATCTGCCAGTCGATGGCACCGCTGATCAGTTCGCGCTGTATGCTCTGGTGATCCAGCGCGGTACCGCCATCCTGCTTGACTACATTCAGACGGTAGCCAGCACGGCCTTCGTCATCGATACGACCGCCAAAATCACCGTGCACATACGCCTGGCCGCCGCCGTAGTTGCCCAGGGTGACGCTATTGAGGCGCTCCATGGTTGGGCGCTTGTAGACAAAATTGACCATGCCGCCGGGGTTGGCAGCGCCATATAAAAAGCCCGAAAGCCCGCTCAGCACTTCCACCCGCTCTTTATCTTCCATGGTGGCGGCGTGGTTGTAGGCGCGGCGCATGCCGTCTTCGGCCGTGTTGTAACCATCAAAGCCGCGAATATTCACATTGGGACTGAAGCCGGTAACCTGCGGTGTGGTGGTGCGGGTGGAGGGGTTGAGCTTGTAAACATCATCCGGCGATTGCGCCTGGATATTCTGAATCAGCTCTTGCGGAATCACGCTGATGGCATAGGGCGTATCCTGCAGTCGCATGCTGCCCAGCGCGCCAACGGACGAGATGGTTTTGACTCGGTAGCCATCGGCAGCCTTGCCTTCCTCCTGCAGCGATCCGCTAGCTTCGTTGGCGGCGGATACGCTGACTTCAGGCAAGGTGGCGGGATCGGCGTGATGCCGCGGCGGCTCGACATTGGCAGGATTGGGTTTGAGCGTGTAGCTGCCATTACTGCCTTTGACGGCCTGCAACCCGCTGCCTGCCAGCAGGGCAGTCAGTGCTTCTTCTGGCTGGTAGCGGCCATTGATGGGCTTGGCGGCCTTGTTGCGAACGAGGTCAGCGTCTACGCCGATCAGCATGCCGGTTTTGGCGGCAAGCTCGGTGAGCGCCTGACCCAGCGGCTGGGCGGCGATCTGCAATTGGCTGGCGGCAGTGGTGTCAGCGGCATGCGCCTGGCTCATCTGGCACAGGCACGCCACAATGGCGAGATGTAAAAGTGAGGCACGGCCTCGGGATGTTGCATTCATGGTGGACTCCCTGGTCATCATTGGAATTGAGAAGCTCTCAATATCCATGACCGCGCTACGCAAACATCGGGCAGTCCATCCGGTAAAAAATTAGTGATCAACAGCAGGTTTGTTAGCGGGCGCCGCTGTGGCTGTGGCATCAACCAGCACCAGATAGCGCGAATAACGTTGAATATGCAGTGGCAGGGCCTGCTGCAGAATGCTGAGTGCCGCATCGCTGTCATCGGTGGGCAACACGCCGGTAAAGCGCAGTGTCGTGTCTGTCCTGAGTTTGAGCACGCCGGGGCGATATTGCGCCAGGCGTGCGATCACGGCGCTGAGCGGCGCATCTTCAAATGCCAGCCGCTGTTGTTTCCAGCTGTCAGCCAGCGCGGGGGCGGCATTGACCGTAAAAATGCGGTCGGCGTCAAAGCGCAGCTGTTCGCCGGCGTGCAGCTTGTGGCTCATGGTGGAAAGGCGGGGCTGCACAGCGACGGTGGATTCCAGCACGGTGACGGTGCTGCTGTCGGCATCCTGCCGCACCAGATAGCGCGTGCCGAGGGCAGTAGCGCTGCCATCGCGATTTTCCACCACGAAGGGCCGATGCTGGGGATCATGCGCGACTTCGGCCAGCACTTCGCCCTCGGTCAGGCGAACGGTGCGGGTGTGAGCATCAAATTTAATATCGACGGCGCTGTGCGTATTCAAAGTGATGCGGCTGCCATCACTCAGCTGTATCGCGCGGATTTCGCCGGTGACGGTGCGCTCATCTGCCAGCCAGTAGTGGGTGGAAGGCAATTGCCACGCGCTTATCAGCAGCAAGGCGCTGAGGGTGGTGCCGAGCAGGGCTTTGCTTCGTGACTTGCCGGGCTTAGGTTTTGTATTGCGATTGGATGTGGCTGGTGCGGGATGCTCCGCCAGGCTGTGCCACAGGGTTTGCATCTGACGGAATATCTCGGCGTGTCGTGGATGGCCTTGTTGCCATGTCAGGCAGGCCGCTTGTGCTTCGGCCCGCTGGGTTTCGTTGTCAGCTTCGGCCAGGCGTATCAACCACTCGGCGGCTTGCTGGCGTACTTCTGCCATGCTGGGTGTCTGTGCGGCGGCGGAGCCGAAGCTGGCAGGGGAAGCAGCCGTGGGGGGCATGTCATCAGGCATGGTCAAACGGTGCCGGGGTAGAGGCGCGCATGGCAATGCACTAGCGCACGCGACAGGTATTGCTTGACGCTGCTTTCCGAGACTTGCATGGCGGCGGCGATCTCGCGATAGCTCAGGCCATCAACCCGTGCCAGCAACAAAGCGCGCTGCGCTTTTTCGTCCAGCTCCTCACTCAGCATCCACACGACCTGTGCCAGTAATTGCCGCGCCGAGCAGATGGTCTCGGGGCTATGGCTGCTGTCATCGGCATTGAGCAGCGCTACCGCTTGCAGCGTTTCCTGCTCCACCTGCCGTTTGTGGAATTCATTGATCATTAGCCGGTTGGCGGTGACCAGCAGGTAGGCCCGTGGCTCGTGAATATCAGGAATATTGTCCAGCGTCAGCAGGCGGCTGAAGGTGTCATGCGAGATATCCGCCGCATGATGCGGACATCCCAGTTTTTTGCGCAGCCAGCCCATCAGCCAGCCTTGATGGTGGCGATAGAGCAGGCTCAGCCATTGATTGCGTAGATGTAGCTGTGGAGTCAGCATGGCGCGGTATCGTGCTGGGATTAATTGGCTGCGCTGGCTCTGGCGCCATCGCGCGCAACATCTGGTGCACCCGGCAATGGGTGTTTGCCCAGGCGGTCCGTGGTGTTGCGCTGATGCTGCAGCAGACGCGATTTGCGTTTGCGCGCCCAGATGATGATGCCGGTGATGGAAAGCATGGCAATCACCAGACCCATCAGCGAGATCAGGATGCGCCCCGGCAAGCCGAGGATGCGGCCCGAATGCAGCGGAAACTGCGCCTGCATGAAAATATCGCCTGCGCTGCCGGTGCCAGGCACGATGGCGCCGGCATATGCGCCGCTCTTGCCATCAAAATACAGCCAGGGATTACCCAGCCCGCCATCACCATGGTCGTTGTCCGCCTCAAAAAATCCCACGCCATACACGCCAAACTGCGGTGACCAGAAAATGGCGCCAGCGGGAGCTTCCCAACCGCGTTTTCTGACTTCGCTGTTTGCGAGCTCCAGCACGGCCTGACGTGAAATGACCGGCGTCAGGGGCTTGTCCAGCGGACTGGGCGTGATGGTGTCAAACGGGCTGGGGCTGAGCGGTGAGATGCGGTTGACCAGCGGGCGCATGACTTCCGTCCCAAGATTCATCGAAATCGAGGTTACCGCCATGACCAGCAACAGCCCCCACACCCAGACGCCGCCGGAGCGGTGCAAATCAAAGTTGAGCGCATAACCGCCTTTTTGCCAGCGAAAGGCGAAAGACTTGCGCCAGCTGGCGAGATTGGGGAAGGAAATCCACAAGGCGATCAGGCTGTCTATGGTCCAGACGATGGCGATTATCCCCATGAACAGCACGCCCAGCTCCAGATTGAAGCCGTCGGGGATATGCAGGCTGTAATGCAGCTTGTACAAAAACGGCAGCAGGTTCTCCGGCGCCAGGGAAATTTCGCCCCACATGCGCTTGCCCTGTACCTCACCAGTATAAGGATTCACCGCCAGTTGGTTGAAGTCAGGGGTATAAGGCTTGCCGGTGGCCGGGTTAAGCCGTGGTTGCGCGAATACTTGCAGGGTGTGGTCGTCTTCGGTGGCCAGCGGCAGATAGGTCACCATGATGGACGGATTTTCCGCTTCAATCTTGCTTGCCAGCGCCAGGGAGGATTGCGGAATGCCATGCGTCGGTGTCTCAAGCTTGAATAGATGTGGGTTCAGTGCCGCATCCAGCTCGTGATCCCAGGAAATGACAGCGCCCGTGAGGCCAGCGATAAACAGAAAAACCGCCGTGGCAAGACCAAACCAGCGATGTAAGAGGGCAAGAGGTTTACGCATCAGGCATCCAGCAAAAACGATAGATTAGTCGCTATTATACATATCAAATAAAAATCATTCTCATTTTGTGCGGACATTTATTGGCGTGTTTTTGCCGGACTTTTATAAGGCGCCAGCCCTGTCTGGCTCGGGTCTTCTCATGTAGGCGATGAATAGGCTGTCTATTCATCGCAAAGCCTTGGGATGACGGGCCGCCTGTGTCACAATTCCATCTGAAACAATTACCCTGCCGCTTGAGGCAGACGATGGAGATAGATGATGGTGGACGCATTGACGGATGCGGCGATCCAGCAGCTCAATCTGGGCTACAACGCCGAAGAGGACAGGCTGCTGCTGAAGATAGGATTGGCGGACGATGTGGAAGTGCCGGTATGGCTGACACGTCGCATTGTGCGCAGCTTGTGGAAACTGCTGCAACGCGAGGCTGCTCCCGCTGCGATGGCCGAGCCTGCCGACATGGCGCCTATGCCGATTTACCCGACCGCCGCCGCCCAGGTCATGCAGGCCTTCGCCGAAGAAATGCGTGAGCTGACTCTGGCGCAGCAAGTCAGCGAAAGCCTGGATATGTCTGGCGCCTACGAAGAGCGCAGCCAGCAGTTGGGCGATGAACCCTTGCTTGTCAGCGTGTGTCGCATGATCACCGAGCCGTCGGAAAAGCCCGTTCTGGAACTGGCTGCCGCCGATGGACAAACCCTGCATTTCACCCTGAGCCCGGAGCTTGGCATGGCGCTGGGCAGCATGCTGCAACTCGCCACCCGTGAAGCCCAATGGGATCTGGGGTTTGCCGATAGCCCGCTGCTGATCGACCAGCATGTGGTGCCCGCCGTGCTGCATTAATGAAAGCCCTCTCTGATTTGCAATGACTGAAGCGACCCGGAATCAACAGCTGCTGGCCCGCAGCCTGCAGGCGGTGTGGCATCCCTGCACCCAGATGAAGCACCATGAACACTTGCCGCTGGTCCCCATCCAGCGCGGGCAAGGGGCCTGGCTGTATGACATGGATGGCAAGGCTTATCTGGATGTGGTGAGTTCCTGGTGGGTTAATCTGTTCGGCCATAACCATCCCCGCATCAAATCCGCGATCAGCCGGCAAATGGATGAACTGGAGCATGTCATCCTGGCCGGCTTTACCCACGAGCCGGTGGTGCAATTGTCCGAGCGGCTGTCTGCACTCACGGGTCTGGGACATTGCTTTTATGCGTCGGATGGCGCATCTGCTACCGAAATCGCGCTCAAGATGAGCTTTCATTACTGGCGCAACCTTGGTCTTGCTCAAGGCAAGCCCAGCGCTAAAACCGGCTTTATCAGCCTGCAAAACAGTTATCACGGCGAAACCCTGGGCGCGCTCTCGGTCACCGATGTGGCGATTTTCAAGGATACCTATGCGCCCTTGCTGCGGCAGAGCATACAAATGCCCAGCCCGGACTGGCGCCTGGCAGAAGCCGGCGAGAGCGCCGAAGCCTATGCCCTGCGCTGTGCGGCGGCGCTGGAAACCCATCTGCAGCAATACCATGCCACCACAGCCGCCGTGATCGTTGAGCCGCTGGTGCAATGTGCCGCGGGCATGGGCATGTACCACGAGGCTTACCTGCAACGCTTGCGCGCCTTGTGCGATCAATACAATGTGCATCTGATCGCCGATGAAATTGCCGTGGGCTTTGGCCGCACCGGCACCTTGTTTGCCTGCGAGCCGGCGGGTATCCGGCCTGATTTCATGTGCCTGTCCAAAGGCATCACCGGCGGTTATCTGCCCTTGTCGGTCTGCCTGACCACCGATGCCATTTACCAGGCGTTTTATGACGACAGCACTGCCCGGGCATTTCTGCATTCGCACAGTTACACCGGCAATGCGCTGGCATGTAGCGCCGCGCTCGCCACACTGGATATCTTTGCCGAGGAAGATGTCATTACCCGCAACCGCGAAAAAGCCGCCGTCATGAATGGCTATTTGCAGGGACTGCAGGAGTTGCCCGTGCGTCATCTGCGGCAACGCGGCATGATCTGGGCCTTTGATGTGGAAACCACCCGGCCGGATTTCTCCCGCCAGTTTTACCTTGAAGCCCTGCAGCATGGGCTCATCCTGCGGCCGATCGGCAATACCGTGTATTTCATGCCGCCGTATTGTATCGAACCTGAGGCGATGTCCATGCTGGTTGACCATACCGCGCAGATACTGCGCAAGCTGGCTTAAGCATGTTGCGCCGCCTGTTGATTGGTTGCTTGGTCAGTTTTCTGAATCTGGCGTTGCCTGCACATGCCGTGTTGCCCTTGCCGGTAAGCCAGGCCCTGCAGCAGGCCGGCCTGGCGGATGATGATGTCGCCGTGTATGCCCAGCGGCTGGATCTGCCGTTACCGGTAATCGCCCACCGGGCGGATGCCGCGCTGAACCCCGCTTCTACCATGAAGCTGCTGACCACTTATGCCGCGCTCGATATGCTGGGCCCGGCCTACCGCTGGCGCACTGAGATTTACCGGGATGGTCCGCTGGTGGATGGTGTGCTGCAAGGCAACCTGATACTGCGCGGGGAGGGTGATCCGGCGCTGATGGCGGAAGATCTCTGGCGCTTGCTCAGCCGTTTACGGCAACTGGGCGTGCGCGAGATAACTGGCGACCTGATTCTGGATACAAGTTATTTTGCGCCGCAAGCGCAGGATGCCGCCGCCTTTGATGGCGATGGCTACCGTGCCTATAACGTCACCGCTTCCGCGCTGGTGGTCAATCTGCAAGCCAGCAGCCTGCGGTTCGCGGTATCGGCTGGCAACCCGGCCAAAGTGGAAGTAAGTACCGAACCGGTATTACCGGGGGTGGCCGTGCAAAACCGCTTGCAGCTGACGCGTGATGCCTGCGGCGACTGGCGCAGCCGCCTGCAATATAAAGTGAAGCCCGAATTGCAGGCCAATAGCGAGCCAGCGTCCGCAAGCAATCCAGTACGTGGTGTCAGCATTGTGTTGACTGGGACCTTTTCGGCAGACTGTGGTGAAAAGTATCTTGAGCTGAGCGTGCTGGATGGCCCGCAATACACCTACCAATTGTTCCAGAGCCTGTGGCAATCATTGGGCGGCGCCTTGCATGGTGAAGTGCGGCTGCAGGCGCTGCCGCCACAGGCGGTGAAACTGACGGAGCAGCTGTCGCCGCTGCCTCTGGCTGATGTGCTGCGCCGCCTCAACAAATACAGTAACAACCTGATGGCGCGACAACTGTTGCTCACCGTCGCCGCGCAACAAGGTACGCTGCCGGCCACGGAAGAAGCCGGCGCCAATGCCGTGCGGCAATGGCTGGCCAAAAAAGGCTACCGTTTTTCCGAGCTGATGATAGAAAACGGCGCCGGCCTTTCGCGGGTAGAGCGCATCAGCCCGCGCCACCTAGGCGCTATTCTTGCCGATGCTTATGCCGGGCCATGGATGCCTGAGCTGATGTCATCGCTGCCGGTGCTCGGCGTGGATGGCACGCTGCTCAAGCGCATGCAGGGGCAAGCGGTGCAAGGGCGTGCCCATCTCAAAACCGGGTCGCTCAATGGCGTGAGCACGCTGGCCGGTTATGTGCTGGATCAGCATGGTCAGCGCTGGTTGCTGGTGTTTATGGCGAATCATCCGAAGGCAGCGGCGACGCGTCCGGCGCAGGATGCCCTGATCAACTGGATTTACCGGCATGAGGAATAAGGTAGTTCTGCCATGTTGTGCGTGGCATTCCCATCACGCTGTGCCTCGACAACGGAACCGATGCGGAATTCGGGTATCATAATCCCCTCGGAAACAGGCGTGGATGCCGCCATCGTGTGGTGTGCTTCTGCCGCATGTTTCCCAGAAACTCGCAACCCCCGGGTTTTGTAACAGTAGCCTCTCATTTTTGGAGTACGCAATGAAACATGTAAGTCTTTTTGCCAGTGCATTGTTGCTGGCGATGTTTGCGACCAGCGGATGCAGTGCTGACAATAACGGAACCTCTTCAACACAGGAAAAACCCGCCATGAGCAAAACCATTACCGAACTGGTCAAGATCGACCAGGTAGTTGGCACCGGCCGTGAAGCCGAACCCGGCCTCAACGTGACCGTGCATTACACCGGCTGGCTGTATGACCCCAGCAAGCCGGAGGGCCATGGCGCCAAGTTTGATAGCTCGGTGGATCGTCGTGATCCTTTCATTTTCTACCTGGGTGGCGCACAAGTGATCCGCGGCTGGGATGAAGGTGTGGTTGGCATGAAGGTGGGCGGCAAGCGCACGCTGATCATTCCATCGCACATGGCCTACGGTGAACGCGGTGCGGGCGGTGTGATACCTCCTTACGCTACGCTGGTCTTCGATGTGGAACTGCTGAACGTCAAGTAATCCATCCGGGCCGGCCAATGCCGGCCCTGCATGCGCCCGGATACGGGCAGGAGCAAGTATGAAAGCAAGAATCAAGTGGGTGGAAAATGTCTGCTTCGTGGGCGAATCCGAAACCGGGCACGCCGTGGTGCTGGATGGCGCCCCCGATGCTGGCGGTCGCAACCTGGGCATGCGCCCCATGGAAATGCTTTTGATTGGCATGGGCGCCTGCACATCCTTTGATGTGGTCACCATCCTGAAAAAAGCCCGGCAACCCGTGACGGATTGCGTCGCTGACATCAGCGCCGAGCGTGCCGATGAAGTGCCAAAAGTGTTCACCAAGATTCATGTGCATTTTGTGGTGACGGGCAAAGGCCTGAACCCGGCCCAAGTTGAGCGTGCTGTTAAATTGTCGGCGGAGAAATATTGCTCGGCTTCCATCATGCTGGGCAAGGCTGCCGAGATCACCCACGACTATGAAGTGGTGGAGGCGGCACTGTGAGTACACGTCCCGGCGGCATGCTGGGCATGCACCATGTGGCGCTGTTTGTGCATGATCTGGAAGCCTGCCTGCATTTTTACCGCGATGTGGTCGGCATGGCCGAAGAGTGGCAACCCGACCCGGATAATATTTACCTGACCTCGGGCAATGACAATGTGGCGCTGCACCGGCTGGCGGCAGACAAGACGCTGGATGGCGCGCAACGCCTGGATCACCTCGGCTTTATCCTGCGCACACCGGAGGATGTGGATGCCTGGCATACCCATCTGGTCAGCCATGAAGTGCGCATTGCGCAAGCGCCCAAGACCCACCGCGACGGCGCACGCAGCCTGTATTGCTTTGACCCGTGCGGGAATCTGGTGCAGTTTATTTATCATCCGCCGATCGCAGACAAGCTTTAGATTGCGCTCTGCTCTAGGCGCCATAAAAAAGCCTCGCAACTGCGAGGCTTTTTGCTGGGTGACGCGAACTAGTACTGCCAGGTCAGGGTAGCACTTGCATTCATCGGGGCACCGTAATAGCTTTGCCCCCACATCAGACTGCTGAGGTATTTTTCATTGGTAAGGTTATAAACGTTCAGCGCTGCGCTCCAGTGCTTGTTTAGCTCATAACTCGCCATCATATTGACCAGCGCGTAACTATCCTGCTTGATACGTGCGCCGTCTGAGTAAGTGTAATGCACCTCATCCTGCCAGTTTACTGACGCGCCGACCTTCAGTTTGTCGATGTAGGGGACGCGGTAGGTGGCGCTGAGTTTGACCATGTTGCGCGGGGTGTAGGGTTTGACGTTTTCATCATTGTCGCCCTTGACGCTCATGAGGCGCGTATAACCGCTGCTTACTTTCAGACGGTCATTCACTTCGCCGGAAAGATCAAATTCATACCCCTTGGTCGTGGCATTGATCGCTTCGTTGATGGCTATCCCGTTTACATACTGCCCGGTTGCCTGAGCCAGGTTTTCCTGTTCGGTCTTGAATAAAGCAAAAGAGAAGTTCAGGTTTTCCAGCAGCTCGCTTTTGAGACCGGCTTCGTAGTTTTTGCCTTTGAGCGGCGCCAGCGTTTGCAAATTAGCGTTTACTGCGGTTTGCGGGTTGTAAATGCCGGTGTAGCTTGCATACAAAGAGTGCTCTTTAGTGAGGTTGAATACAGCGCCTACATAGGGTGTCACCTTGTTGTGCGCATCGGCCGAGTAATCGGTGGAGTAATAGGTGCCGTCATACTTGTAGGTGAGCATGCTGGCGCCTGTGGTGACTTTCAGCTGATCCGTGACATTGAATTTGGCGGCGGTATAAGTGTTGATGCGGCGCTGGGTTCTGGAGCCATAGTCGTTCCAGTTTGTCCAGTCCGGTTCCGCAAAGGTGGCGGCGTCGTTAAAACTGGCGAGATTGCCGGAAATCACCGTGCCGCTTGAGCGCACATTGGCACGCGACCAGCTTGAGCCCACAACCAGTTCATGGGTGCGGCCAGCCAGATTGAACGGGCCGGTGGCATAGACATCGGCTACATATTCCTTGAAGGTGTCGTGATAGCTGCCGGCATAGTAGACCAGGCCCGCACCGGTAGCGCGGTTTTCGTACCCGTCGAGGTAAAACAGATTGGCTTGCCCTGCTTCACGCTTGCTGCTGACCTGCGTCTTGATTTTCCAGCCGTTGCTGAAGGCATGCGTTAACTCGGCAAAGGTGATGTTGGTTTGATTGTTCCAGTAAGTCCAGTCCGGCGACGGAGAGGTGGAGCGGCTGTAAGTGCGGGGGCTGCCATCGGCATACCGTAGCGGTAACGCACCCCAGGTGGGAGCGTTGGTGTCGTTCTGCTGATAGGTGTGGCCAAGAGCAACAGTGGTGTTTTCGGAGAGGTCGGCCTCAATAATGCCGTAACCTACAGTACGCTCCTGACTATATCGGTCAAGATAGGAGTTGCGATTCTGATTGGCCAGTACGATTCTGCCGCGTACTGTGCCTGCCTCGTTCAGGGCGCCTGAGATGTCTGTTTCTACCCGTCGCTTATCCCACGAGCCTACCGTCACTTCGACCTTGGCCTGAAACTCTTCGGTGGGGCGTTTGCGGATGAAATTAATGGTGGCGGAGGGATTGCCGGTTGAGGTCAGCAGGCCATTGGCTCCGCGCAAAATCTCTACCCGGTCATAAATGGCGGTATCCATGTCGCCAATCAGCAAGCCGGTCTGGAAGGGTACCCCAATACCGTCAATCTGGAAGTTGGTGATATCTGAACCCCGTGCGGTGTAATAAGTACGGTCTGTTTCGCTGCGTTCGACTTTTATGCCGGTGGCCATGTCCAGCAAATTATTCACCGACACCAGCTTGAAGTCATCGATTTGTTCACGCGTGATCACTGAAATCGACTGCGGGGTTTCTTTGAGACTGGTATTCAGGCGCGTAGCTGATTCTGTACTATTCACCGTATAAGATTTGCTGTGCTCAGATGAGACAGGCTGCTTGTCCGTTTGTGCACTGACTTTGACTTCAGGCAGGGTGCTTGTGTTTTCAGTGGTTTGTTCGGCGGCGAAGCTGTTCGTCGCCCATATGGCAGATAGTGCCAGCGCAAGAGCTTTTTGTTGCATGTGCGTCCTCATGAGGCTTGTTGTGAGGCACGGGCGGGCTACTTGTTGCTGGCTGGTGCAGATGGATAATTTATCAAATGATAATTGTTTTCATCTGCAATGGGAACGGTTCAAATGTAAAAGTGTTGGATTTTTACATCTGCTAAGGAACTATGGAGGCGCTGAATACGCTGCAGGCGGCTGCATTGAGGGCGTGAATGTTGCAGCAATGCAACATTCACGGGGATGTGCGCTTACTCTGTTACTTTTGCACTCAGGGGTTGCTGGCTGGCAATGACATCGAGCAGGCGATCAATATTGGGATGTTTGCCCGGGAAGGCTTTTGCGTCCTGGGTATGTTCGGCATATAGCTCCAGGCCTTCCTGCGCGGCAGACGGGGTAATGGCACCGTGTTTTTGCAGCAGGTGCTGATATACCTTGAGCGAGCCCTGGCTGCCGGGTTTGTTTTCAATCAAGCCTGCAGGCTGTTGATCTGGTGTGAAAAGGGCAATGGATTGAATATGATCGGCACTGGCAAGCGTGCCGAGAATTTCGCTAAAAGGTTTCATGGTAATGATGTGATTAGAATTAAAGATAGTAGGTGGTGGTGGTCATGACTTTGGATGCGGCTTGCATCGCAGACTTGATCGGAGCCGGCAGCGCGACACCGCCCTGCGCCACGGCGGTATCCGCATGCTTGGCTTCGTCTTCCTGCATCTGCGTCACCACTGCACGGCTTTTTGCATCCTGCTCGGGGAGTGTTTGCAGATGGGATTGTAGATGACGGCCAACCTGGCGCTCGGTTTCCGCCAGAAAGCCCAAGTTCCATTTGTCGCCGAGGGCGCCTGCGAGTGCGCCAAGCGCAAACGAGCCGCCGTACCAGAGAGGATTCAGCAAACTTTTGCGGCCACCCAATTCGCGGATGCGTTTTTCGCACCAGGCGAGGTGTTCAGTTTCTTCCTGTGAGGCTTCCTGCAAAGCTGCCACGGTTTGCGGATTGCGGGCGGTGAGGGCCTGGCCGTTATACAGCGCTTGCGCACAGACTTCGCCGACATGGTTGATGCGCATCAACGATGCTGCATGGCGTTTTTCCGTCGCGCTGAGCGGGGCTTCGGGTATCGTTAGGTCGGGAAATGGACGCTGGCTGTGGGCTTCCGCAAAGACGGTGCGCAAGCCTTTGTCCAACTCAATAATCAGTTTGTCCAGCATGGTGGCTTCCAATGAAAACCGCCGCCATATTGGATGGCGGCGGGTTCGGTATTACTTGTGTTGCAGAATCTGCAAGCCTTTGAGCAGGTTCAGGGCCTGAGTGAACTGGTAGTCGTTCTTGGAACCGGGTTCCATAGGCGCTTTATCTGCATTCTTGTCCTTGCCATCCTTGTCGGCTGGCTTGGCATCATCCTGGCTGTTGGCCGGTGTTTTAGGCGTATCAATCGTCACAGGCGTGTCACCATCCTTAGGATTGGACAAGTGGTGCGAAAGATCGGCTTCGCGCAGGTTCATGCCCTGATCCACGGTATTGATGGTGCCTTCTTCCACAGCGATATCCGGCACGATGCCCTTGGCCTGGATGGAGCGGCCGTTAGGCGTGAAGTAACGTGCCGTGGTGAGCTTGATGGCAGTGCCGTTATTCATCGGCAGAATGGTCTGCACCGAGCCCTTGCCGAAGCTTTGCGTGCCCATGATCACAGCGCGTTTGTGATCCTGCAGGGCGCCCGACACAATTTCAGATGCCGAAGCTGAGCCGCCATTCACCAGAACGGCCATCGGCACGGTCTTGATGTCTGCAGGCAGATTGCGCAGGTAATCACCACCGCCGCGCACATAGTTTTCAGGCTGTGCGGTCAGGCGCATCTTGGCATCTTCAGTACGGCCTTCGGTGTAAACGACGAGGTCACCCTTGGGCAGGAACGCGGCCGATACACCCACCGCGGCATTCAGCAAGCCACCTGGGTTGTTGCGCAGGTCCAGGATCAGGCCCTTGAACGGCTCCTTGTTTTCATCGCGCATCGTCTTCAGTGCCTTGGCCAGGTCTTCACCGGTATGCTCCTGGAACTGGGTAATGCGCACATAGGCATAGCCTGGCTCGGTGAGCTTGAATTTCACGCTCTGGGTTTTGATCACCGCGCGGTTCAGGGTCACGATAATGGGCTTGGCTTCGCCCTTGCGCAGGATGGTCAGGGTGATAGGCGTATCCGGCTTGCCGCGCATGCGCTTGACGGCGTCATTCAGGGTCATGCCTTTCACCGGAGTTTCGTCCAGCTTCACAATCAGGTCGCCGCTCTTGAGGCCAGCCTTGTAAGCCGGGGTATCTTCAATCGGCGATACTACCTTGACGAAACCATCTTCCATGCCGACTTCAATGCCCAGGCCGCCGAATTCACCTTGCGTACCTGCCTGCAGGTCCTTGAAGCCATCGGCATCCAGATAAGCCGAGTGAGGATCCAGGCCAGACAACATGCCATTGATGGCTTCGGTCAGAAGCTTTTTGTCTTCTACCGGTTCTACGTAGTCACTTTTAATCTTGCCGAAAATTTCGGCGAAGGTGCGCAAATCGTCGATAGGCAGTTGTGGTTTGGTTTCCTTATCGGCGACAGCGGAGTAGTTGAGGCTGAGCATGATGCCCAGAACAGCACCCGCCGTAATGAGGCCGAATTTTTCGAATTTTGCGCGCATGTGACACGATTCCTTCATGGGAAAAGTAATAGGAAATACGAATGATGAATCAGATTAAAATTGAGCTTAACGCAAAGCTTGCATATTTTCCGCTATTTAACGGGAGCTTGCAAAGCCGCCGAGTGGTTTTGGGCGGTTTTTTACGCTATTTGTCAAAATCTTGCATAACTAAATCTTGCTAACTTGAGGTTGTCATGACATCACACCACATCGAACTCGAATACTGCACCCAATGCCGCTGGTTGCTGAGAGCGGCCTGGATGGCGCAAGAGTTATTGACGACCTTCGAATCGGACATCGAACGCGTGTCGCTGGTTCCGGGCACCGGCGGCATTTTTGAGGTACGCCTGAATGGCGAGGTCATTTTTTCGCGCAAACAGGCCGAGCGCTTTCCAGAGTCAAAAGAATTAAAGCAGCTGATACGCGATCGCATTGATCCTGATCGTTCGCTTGGTCACAGTGATCGCTAGGATACGCCTCACCTGTAATAGAAAAAGGCCTGAGACCATTTGCAATTTTTGCTTTAAATAATAATCATTCTCAAATAGAATTGAGCTGTATGTCATTCTGATTGAGGTGAATGTAATGAATGCGATTAACCGACTTGAGTTGAAAGCGTTGTTTGCCAGCCAGGCGCTGGACCCCCATGAGCTGCCGGCTCATGAGATGCTGGATGTCGTGATGTCACGCCGCTTTGGCGTGGAGTACCAGCCTATTGTTGAGGTGCAGGCAGGTGAGGTGATGGGCTATCAGGCATCAGCGCGTTTTTGGAATGCTGAGCAGCAAGCACTGGATGCCGGAAGGATGTTTGCCAGCTTGCACCGCAACCCATTATTACTGTTTTATACCGAGTTGGAGATGAAGCGGTTGCAGATTGCGCAGGCGCCCAGTAATGGATGGCTGATGCTGGATCTGGACATCGACAGCTTTTTTGAAGGCGGCGACCATCTTGATAATCCCTTTCTGCAGCTATTCAAAACCCACGCATGGACGGAGCGTGAACTGCTGATCAATATTGTCGAGAATCACAATCTGGCCGACGCCCAGCGCTCGCAGCGCATGATCGAGCTTCTACAACAGAGCGGAACGGCAGTCGCGCTTGAGGATGTGGGTGTGCGCTGGGGGATGTTTTCGTTGAGCGCATTCATGGATGCCACGGTGATCAAATTTAACGGCCAGCAGCTGCGCAGCATGAATGAAAACGCCGCACAGGCCATGGTGGACTGGATGGTGAGTGCCGCCCGGCGTATCGGAGTGCATGTCATCATGAGTGGCATTGATAGCTGCGAGGAGTTTGAATGGGCGAAGCGTTTTGGCGTGGATTATGTGCAAGGCCGTTTGTTTGCGCGGCAGGAAGTCACGGCCAAGTTGTGATCAAAAAAGTTGTGACCAAAAAGAAGTGAAAAAAGATTGAAGCAAGAGATGCAGCCAAGGCTGAAAATCAAAAGGAAGTTACTTGAGTGAAGGCTGGCTGGCTTGGGTGGTATCGGTTTCACCGGGGTCTATGCGTCGCGCACCATTGAAACGTTTTGCCCAGTAAGCATCTTTCATATCCACCACCTGGATGCCCCCACCCGTACTGGGAGCATGAATAAAGCGATTGTCACCAAGATAAATACCCACATGGGAGAACGCCGATTTGAGTGTATTGAAAAACACCAGATCGCCAGGCTGCAGCTCGTCTTTTGACACGGATTGGCCCAATTGGCTGATGGCACGGGCATTGTGGGGCAGTGTCAGGCTGGCAGCCTGTTTGAAAACATAGCGCACAAAGCCGCTGCAATCAAAACCAGTATCGGGCGAGTTGCCGCCGTATTTATATTGTATGCCGGTGAGGCTGAGGGCATTGAGCAGGACTTCCTGGGCCGTATCTGACCAGCCCGCGGTATCCGCGGCAAAGCCGGATTTGGCGTTGCTGTTGTCCGCGCGCGTCTCTGCCGCATGGCAAACACTGGGGACGATCAGGCTTAAAAAGAGGAATAGACTTGCAAAACGCATGCCCTGATTCTAAAAGCAAAAGACGCGCGTTGTAAACCCTTGACGCAATTTGAAATTATTTTCGGGGTTCGGTTGCCGCGGAACCATAGTGTAGAATCAGGCTCAAGACATCACCAACGCCGGAGCCTGGTATGCGCAATCACTCCCTGATGAAATTCCGCCATATTCGCTATTCTCCCCGCGAGCTCGCGCCTGATTCCTCCATCCCGCAGGAGGGCTTGACGGGTACCTTGGCCGATTATGCGCATCATATGGGCGTGAGCACACGGCAACGCTTGCGCTTGATTGCCAAAGGCGTATTTCAGGAGATTCGCAGCTCGGCACACCAGGGCAGTGTGATGGCAGGCCGTGCCGCTGGACGCGTGAAAGCCCGCCTGGCCCACGGTGCTGCCCGCCGCCTGATCAAGCTGGCCGACAGGCTGGAGCGCAAGGCCACCCGCAACAAATAGCCATCGTTAAGCAGCGCTGTTTCCACCACCTAACAGGATATAAGTTAACGCCCATGATTCGTGCCACCCTTTTCGTTATTCGTGACTTCCGCCGTATCCGGGCCATCGCCGGTATTTTGATGCGCTATGGCTGGGGGGATGTCGCCAAGCGACTGGGACGTGGGAGTTTCATCCGCCGGGCTGGCAATGCGCTGAATTCTGAAGCTTCACGCGAAGTCATGAGCCTGCCATCCGAAGTGCGAGCGCGGCTGGCCATTCAGGAGCTGGGCCCTACATTCGTCAAACTGGGGCAAGTACTGGCCACGCGTCCTGATATTTTTCCGCCGAACTGGATTGCTGAATTTGCCAAGCTCCAGGACCAGGTGCCCCCCGTAGCATTTGAAGAGCTATTGCCGGAGCTTGAGAAAGCCCTGGGTCGCTCGCCGTTTGATGTGTTTCGCGATTTTCAGGTGGAGCCGATTGCCGGCGCCTCCATCGCTCAGGTGCATCTGGCCAAGTTGCAGGATGGTACGCCTGTTGTGCTTAAAATCCGCCGCCCAAATGTGCAGCACAGCATTGATGCTGACCTGCGTTTATTGATGCATCTGGGGAAGCTGGTCGAAGCTGAGTTTGAGCAGGCGCGCCGCTTCCAGCCCGAAGAAATCATCAGCCAGTTTTCCAAATCGCTCAAGCGCGAGCTTGATCTGGCATTGGAAGGCCGCAATACCGAACGTTTTGCGCAGAATTTTGCCAAGGATAAAAACGTCAAGTTCGCCAAGATATTCTGGGAGTTCAGCAGCGAGAGCGTGCTGGTGATGGAGCATATCGATGGCATCGCCGGCAATGCGCTGCAAGAAGCCCGTGAAGCCGGACTGGACCTGAAATTGCTGGCCGAGCGCGGCGCCAATGCCGTACTAAAAATGGTGCTGATTGATGGGTTCTTCCACGCCGACCCGCATCCCGGCAATATTTTTTACCTGGAAAACAACCGCATCGCCATTATTGATTGCGGAATGGTGGGCCGGATTTCGTTTGAGCGCCGCGGCGAAATTGCCGATTTGCTGGCTGCACTGGTGTCGCGTGATATTGATACCCTGCGCGATATCCTGATTGTCTGGGCAGGCGATGCACAGGTGGACGAAGCGAAGTTGAGTGCGGACGTCGATGAATTCATCTGCAACTATGACAGTGCCCCGCTCAAGCATCTCAAGTTTAGCGCTTTGCTGAATGACCTCACCACCATCATGCGCGAGAATCACCTGTCGGTGCCGCCGGATTTGACCATGCTATTTAAAGCGCTAGTCACCCTGGAAGGCCTTGGGCGTCAGCTGGACCCGGATTTCCAGATTGTCAGCCACCTCACGCCCTTCGTGAAGAAAATCATCATTGACCGCTACATGCCCAGCACCCTGTTCAAGCGTGGGCGACGCGGCCTCGGCAGTATTGCCAGCGCCATCACCGAGCTGCCAGGCGATGTTTCGCAGGTATTGAAAGAAGCCGGGCGTGGCAAGCTCAAGATCAATCTCGATCTCAAGCGGCTGGATCACTTCGGCCATCAGCTCGACCACAGCACCAATCGCCTGACCATGGCGATGATTACAGCGGCACTGATTGTCGGCTCTTCCATCGTGATGACGGTGCGCGGTGGGCCCACGTTGTTTGGGCTGCCTGCCTTTGGTTTCATCGGCTTTTTCCTGGCGTTTGTCATCGGTGTCATGCTGGTGATTTCCATCTGGCGATCCGGTCGCGACTGATTAAAAAATGGATTAGCTCTACAGCAGGGCGCGCCGTTTGAACGGGTGCCCCATCTTGGTGCAAAAACGCACATATAGTCAGGAGTGGCTAATGAAGTTGATGATTTTTAACGACATTATGTGCTGGCACGCGGTTTGCGTAAGCTAAACCATGGATACTACCCTTCAAACTGCATTCGACGAGATGCAACTTCCAGCGGGGGCGGTACGCGAAATTTACTCCGCCTATGCTGATTGGTTGCGCGATGTGCCTCACCAACAGCTGGAAAGCAAACGGCAAGAAGCCGAACTGCTGTTTCGCCGCGTGGGCATTACCTTCAATGTCTACGGTGAAACCGCAGGCGCCGAGCGCCTGATTCCCTTTGATGTTATACCGCGGCTGCTGGCCGCCAAAGAGTGGAAGGTGCTTTCAGATGGCGCGATTCAGCGAGTGCGTGCGCTGAACATGTTCCTCAACGACATCTACCACAACAAGGACATCATCAAGGCGGGCATTGTGCCAGCGAGTATCCTCGCCAATAGCCAATACCGCCCGGAAATGCATGGTGTGGATGTGCCGAACGGCATTTATGCCCATATCGCCGGGGTCGATATTGTCCGCACCAGCGAAAGCCAGTTTTACGTGTTGGAAGACAATCTGCGCACGCCCTCCGGCGTTTCTTACATGCTGGAAGACCGCAAGATGATGATGCGGTTATTCCCCGAGCTGTTTCGCCGATATTCCATTGCCCCGGTCGAGCATTATCCGCAAGTGCTGCTGAATAACCTGCGCGCCGTTGCCCAGCCCGGGGTGCAGGAGCCTACCGTCGTGCTGCTGACGCCGGGCGCCTATAACAGCGCTTATTTCGAACACGCCTTTATTGCCCAGCAGATGGGGATCGAACTGGTAGAAGGCCAGGATCTGTTTGTGCGCAACAACGCGGTTTATATGCGCACAACCGAAGGTCCGAAACGCGTGGATGTCATCTACCGGCGCATCGATGATGACTTCCTCGACCCTTTGAGCTTCCGTCCTGACTCCATGCTGGGGGTGCCGGGCTTGCTGACGGTCTACCGCAACGGCGGCGTAACACTGGCAAACGCCGTCGGCACAGGCGTGGCCGATGACAAGGCGACCTATACCTATGTGCCGGAGATGATCCGCTTTTATCTGGGCGAAGAGCCCATCTTGTCCAATGTCCCTACCTATGAGCTCAGCAAGGAGGATGACCTCAAGTATGTGCTGGATCACCTGCCCGAGCTGGTGGTGAAGGAGGTACAAGGTTCGGGGGGCTACGGCATGTTGGTGGGCCCCAGCGCCAGCAAGAAAGAGATTGAAGAGTTCCGGCTGCGTATTTTATCCAACCCGGCAAACTACATCGCCCAGCCTACGCTGGCATTGTCGACATGCCCGACGCTGGTTGAGCAGGGTATCGCCCCGCGGCATGTCGATTTACGGCCATTTGTGCTTTCTGGCAAAACCGTCACCCTTGTGCCGGGCGCCTTGTGCCGGGTGGCATTGCGTGAGGGGTCGCTGGTGGTCAATTCATCCCAGGGCGGTGGCACCAAGGATACCTGGGTGCTGAATGACCTCGGCATGTAAACGCGGCCTGAGCGCTCAAATGCGTTGCAAGCCGCTACGATAATGTAAAAAAGAGGGAAATCCGGCAGCGCAACGTCGGCCCCTCGGAAAAGGGTTGAAAGTGTTAAGCAGAACGGCGGATCACCTTTACTGGATGGCGCGTTACATTGAGCGCGCTGAAAACATGGCGCGGGTGCTGGATGTGACATACAACATGTCGCTAGTGCCCAATGCGGCGCAAAGTGAAGCGGCATTGTGGCAACCGGCGGTGGAGATCGCAGGCAACACCGAGCTGTTTGAAAAGAACTACGGCGAATACACGGCAGCGAATGTCATCCAGTATATGTCCATGGATGATGCCAACCCCTCCAGCATTTACAACTCCCTGCGTAGCGCACGCGAAAATGCCAGAGCCGTGCGCGTTGCCATGTCTTCCGAAACTTGGGAAAACATCAACACCCTGTGGCTGGAATTCAGCCAGTTTATTGGTATACGCCTGGTAGAAAGCGGGCTCAGCGTGTTTTGCGACTGGGTGAAGTCACGCTCCCACCTGTTTCGCGGTGTCAGCTTTGGCACCATGCTGCGTGATGATGCCTTCCGCTTTGTGCGCCTGGGCACATTTATCGAGCGCGCCGACAATACCGCCCGCTTGCTTGACGTGAAATACCATCTGCTCTTGCCTGAGGGCGAAGAGGTGGGCGGGGCGGTGGATTATTACGAGTGGAGCGCAGTGTTGCATTCGGTTTCCGCGTTTCAGGCCTACCAGAAAGTCTTCAGCGATACCATTGTGCCCTGGAGGGTAGCTGAGCTGCTGGTGTTGCGTGGTGATATGCCGCGTTCGCTACTGGCTTGCTACGATGAAATCACCATCATCCTGGGGCAGCTTTCCGGGCGTCAGAATAACGAGTGCCGCCGTCTGGCGGGCGAGCTGCATGCCAAGCTGCGTTATGCGCGCATGCGGGATATTTTTCAGGATGGGCTACACGAATTCCTCGAAGACTTTATTGTCAGCAATAACAAGCTGGGTGGCGAAATTCAGCGTACCTATCTCAATGTGCATGGCGGCTAAGGCGAAACTAACGGGTTACGGCAATGCTACTTAATATTGAACATCGCACGACCTATCAATACAGCGAAGTGGTGAATTACACCATACAGCTGTTGCGGCTGACGCCGCAAAATGGCTTCGGGCAGCAGGTCTTGCGCTGGGAGATTCGGGTCAACGGCCATTTGCAGCCGCATAAAGATACCTACGGTAACCATGCGCACACGTTGGTGGTGGATGCTCCGCATGAGGAAATCACTATTGTCGCCTCCGGTGAGGTGGAAACCGGTCTGAATGTCCTGCCGATCAATGATGGCCTGCCCACCCCGATTTACCTGCGGCCCACGCCATTGACCGCGATGGACGAGCAGCTCACCGCCTTTGTAGAACAGTTCAGGATTACCCATCCCAAATTGCAGGAGCCCGCCGCGCTACAGGCGCTGATGGATGCCATCATTGAGCGGGTGCCTTATGTTAAAGGCCAGACCGCAGTCGAAACCACCGCTGCCAAAGCCTTTGCGCTGGGGTCCGGCGTTTGTCAGGATCATGCCCACATATTTATTGCCTGCTGCCGCTATCTGGGCGTGCCGGCCCGCTATGTCAGCGGCTATTTGTTCACGCCGGATGGCAGCCTGATGGAAAGCCATGCCTGGGCCGATGCCTGGCTTGATGACATCGGCTGGATCAGTTTTGATGTGACCAACCGCTGCCGTACCAATGGCGTGCATGTACGGCTGGCGACCGGGCTGGATTATCGGGATGCCTGCCCGATCAGTGGTGTGCGCAATGGCGGCGGCGTTGAAACCATGTCGGTCAAGGTGGTGGTTCACCAGATGCAACAGCAAGCCCAGCAATAAGCGTCTCCGCATTTCCAAGGAATCCGTTCATGAACTCTCTCGGCTTTGCCCGTCACGGCGATAAAGAAAACTCGCCTTTCTTTGAAGAATACCTGGTACGTCTGCTGGAAGAGCGTGACCGCGTCGGCCTTACTGACATGATCCATGAGATCGATGCGCTGATGATTACCGTGGATCCCGGGCATTCCATTCAGTACATCGCTGAGCTGGCATTGATGACGCCGTATCATTATCTGGTAACGCTGGAGAGCGAAAGTCACTGGACGCACATTCTGCGTATTGATCTGGACTCGCCTGATATCTTGGTGCGTGAGGTTAAGGACCCGAATCTGCGCGGCATTTTCCGTGCCTTGAATGAGGTCTACCCCGTGGGTGCGCGCAAGCCAAATAGCCGCTATATGGGCGAGGTGCTGCGCGTCAGCAACCTGCATGAGGTGAGTCGCCTGCAACAGGCACGCGAATTCCGGTTTTTCAGCCAGGATGAGGTGCGCAAGCTGGAGCTGCCTGGGAATCTCGCCGTCAGCAAACCCTCGCCGTATACCCATAACATCATTGCTTATCTTGAACGCGAGCCGCAGGAGCTCCGGGTTTATGCGCTCGGCGTCAGCCGCATTGATAACGAAGTGCAGGCCGTCTACGAGCAGGCCAAGAATACTCAGGTCAAGCTGGGTATAGACCAGCTGCTCTTGCCGCTGGACCACCTGGCCACCCGTGTTTACAGCCAGAACCGCGAGCTGGCGATTCTGGAATACCTGTCATGGTCGAGCTACTATTTCTGGGGTGCTTATAATATTCACGACCAGAACTCGTCGACCAACGTGACCAAAAGCGTGCATGGCATTCCCGAGTCCAAAAGCCCGGCCAAGGTGTTTACCGCCAATAACACGCCTTACTTCGTCAATCACCTGGAAAAGCTGCCGTCGCCGACCGAGACCTTTGTGCGCAACTACGGGCCGCGGCTGCATCACATGGCGATTGCCGTGCGCGATGGCGAAACGCAAGGGCTGGAAAATATCGATTACGTGGTGAACTCGATTGCCGAGCAGGGCAAAGGCTTTTTGCTGGATGTGATCGGCTCCAAGAGTGAAGGGCTGAAGCAGATTTTCAGTAATGCGTCCGAGCATTCTTCGTTGATTATCGAGTACGTGCAGCGCTTCGGCAGTTTTGACGGTTTTTTCACCAAGGATAATGTCGCGGTGCTCACCGAGGCCGCCGGGCGCGAAGAGGGCGTGCAAGCCATGGTCTAAGCGTGCGCCAACCATGCGCAGACGCTGCGGACGCTTTGCGGTAAAATGCCGGCTTCCCCAGCCTAGCCTTTCGCCATGACCGCTCATCGCCGCCAACTTGAACTGCTTGCCCCTGCCCGTAATGCGGATGTGGGCATTGAGGCCGTGCGCCATGGCGCCGATGCCGTCTATATTGGCGGCCCTGCCTTTGGTGCCCGCGCCAAGGCGGAGAACTCGGTGGCCGACATTGCGCGCCTGGTGCAATACGCTCACCGCTTTCGCGCCGAAGTGTTTGTCGCGTTCAATACCATTTTCCACGATAACGAAATTGAAGCCGCCCGGGATATGACCTGGCAGCTGTATGAAGCCGGCGTGGATGCCTTGATCGTGCAGGATATGGGCCTGCTGGAGATGGATATTCCGCCCATACAGCTGCATGCCAGCACGCAAACCGATATCCGTACGGTAGAAAAAGCGGTGTTTCTGGATCAGGTGGGTTTCAGCCAGATCGTGCTGGCGCGGGAAATGGATATACAGACAATACGCAAGGTGGCGGATGCCACGCAATGCAATCTCGAGTTTTTCATACACGGCGCCCTGTGCGTCGCCTTCAGTGGTCAGTGTTATATCAGCCATGCTCACACCGGTCGCAGTGCCAATCGCGGCGAATGCTCGCAGGAGTGCCGCCTGCCGTATACGCTGGAAGATAGCCAGGGCCGCATCCTTGCCAAGGACAAGCACCTGTTGTCGATGAAGGACAACGACCAGAGCGCCAATCTGCGTGCGCTTATTGATGCCGGGGTAAGTTCGTTCAAGATCGAGGGGCGTTACAAAGACCTGGCCTATGTGAAGAATGCCACCGCGCATTATCGCCAGCTGCTGGATGAGATTCTGCTAGATCTGCCTGAATACGCCCGCTCATCTTCCGGGCGCTGCAGCTATACCTTTACCCCGCAGCCGGAAAAAACCTTTAACCGCAGCACTACCGAATACTTTATCCATGGCCGCGGCGAAGATGTCGGCGCATTTGATACCCCCAAGTTTGCCGGCGAGGAAATCGGCAAGGTCACCAAGGTAGGCCCCGATTATTTTGAGGTGGAAAGCCAGCTGGAACTGCATAATGGCGACGGCGTGTGCTTTTTTGATGTGCACAAGGAGCTGGTTGGCATGCGCATCAATACGGTCAATGGCAAGCGCCTCTACCCGAATGACATGCCGGCCGACATCCGTCGCAACATGACGGTGTATCGCAATCGCGATCAGGCCTACATGCGCTTGCTGGAAAAAGATTCCGCCGATCGCCGCATCAGCGTCGACATGACCTTTTATGAAACCCGCGATGGCTTTGCCCTGGATCTGTTGGATGAAGATGGCGTGACTGCGCATGCGCAATGTGTGGCGGAGAAGCAGCCCGCCCAGCAGCCGGAAAAAGCCTACGCCAGCCTGCGCGATAATCTTGCCAAGCTGGGGGCGACCGATTTTCAGGCCAGGGATATCCGGCTTGAACTTGGTCAGCCATGGTTTCTCTCGGCCTCCGTCATTAATGGCCTGCGCCGTGACGCGGTCGCTGCGCTGCAGGATGCGCGCATGCAAAGCTATCCCCGTCCGCAGCCAGCCACCCCTGCGGTGCCGCCTGCCATTTACCCGGAAGATACGCTGAGTTATCTCGCCAATATCTACAACAAGCATGCGCGGGCGTTTTATGAGAAACATGGCGTCAAGGCCGTTGCCGCTGCCTATGAAGCCAACGAAGAGCTGGGCGAAGTGCCGGTCATGATTACCAAGCATTGCCTGCGTTATAGCTATGCCATGTGCCCCAAGGAGGCCAAGGGAGTGATCGGCGTACAGGGTACGATTACGGCAGAGCCGATGACCCTCATCAGCGGCAAGGACCGCATCACGCTCAAGTTTGATTGCAAGCGTTGCGAAATGCATGTCATGGGCAAGGTGCGTAAGCCCGTGCTCGCCATGCCGCCGCCGCAACCTGTGCAGTTTTTTGCCAAGCGGCCTTAAGGCCGCTCAGCTGGATTGGTTGTAGAATCTGTTGCCGGCCGGTTTCTATGAATACGCATAAGTGCTGTAAAAACCGGTAAAACGGGCTGATCGCCTGCTGGGAGTGTGCTTATACTCATGGGTCTTTATTAAGGAGCCCATCCCATGCGTTACAGCGCTGCTTTTATCGCCACGACTTTCTTGCTTTCTGCTTCACTCGCCGCTGCAGCGGATACGCCGCCCCCTCCGCCGCCACAGGATTTCGCCACCGCCAGGCAAGAGGCAATACAGCGTCTTTCCACGGAGCTTGCCTGCGTGCAGGCTGCGAAGACGCTCCCTGCCTTGCAGCAGTGTCGCCCACGCCCGCCTGCTGGACCAGATGGTCGTCCGCAAAACCAGCCACCAGGTCCGCCCCCCGCATCCTGGTAAGCCATGCCAGCAAGGGCGTCGCCGGGAAAGCCTCTGTGGCATGATAGAATGCACGCGGAAGTTGGCTGGACAGTCGCCGCCCGCGCAAGCGGGGGGAGGAAAGTCCGGGCTCCGCAGAGCAGGATGACGGCTAACGGCCGTACGCCGTGAGGCGAGGAATAGGGCCACAGAGACGAGCGTATTTAGTTACGGTGAAACGCGGTAACCTCCATCCGGAGCAAGACCAAATAGGGTAGCAAGGGCGTGGCTCGCGCTGCTACCGGGTAGGTTGCTTGAGCGCACGAGCAATTGTGCGCCTAGATGAATGACTGTCACGCATCGCAAGATGCGACAGAACCCGGCTTATCGGCCAACTTCCTTTTTCAAAACCCCTGGATTTCTCTTCGTTTTTGACGCGATTTACGCCACTTTTCCCCACTGCCATAACGAGCTCCTCGCGATTCAGTCACATCAAAGATTGTTCTCACAAAGCACTTTCAGTTAATTAGCTATCCCCTTATTTTTAAACAACTAATTTTTTATAAGCAAAATCTGCTAAGTCATTGTCCCGTAAAGGAAAAATAGCAAAAAACCGCTTGCGTGCCCTTATTTTTTTAACTATAGTGGGCGTAAGTGGAGAAATGTGGGTTTTTGTGGGAGATTGCTGGCCGAAGCTAAGGGCGGTCAGCAATTTTTCTAACCCGACAATTGGCAAAGGGGTGCGTGTTTTAAATGTTTCGCGGTGCTACATCATTGAATCTGGATGCCAAGGGCAGATTGGCCGTGCCGGCCAAGCACCGCGATGCCCTGCTGTCCCAGTGCGCCGGTCATCTGGTGCTCACTGCCCACCCGCACCGTTGCCTTCTGCTTTATCCCCAGCCCGCCTGGGAGCCCATTCAAGCCAAAATGATGGCACTTTCCAGTTTTGATCGTCAGTCCAGCAGCTTGCAGCGCTTGCTGGTCGGCTTTGCCGAAGATATCGATATGGATAGTGCCGGCCGTCTGCTGGTATCGCCCGTATTGCGCGAATTCGCCGGCCTGGAAAAACAAGCTATGCTAGTGGGGCAGGGCAGCCATTTTGAGCTGTGGAATATGGATGCCTGGCGAGCCCAGCTTGACCAGGTCATGGCCGCCGAGGAAATGGTACTGCCCGCCGAACTTGAAGGATTCTCACTGTGAGCGCGCGCTCACAATCCCCCTCCGAAGTCGTTGTGTCTCCACATGTTTCGGTCTTGCTTGAAGAGGCTGTTGCCGCCCTGGCGATCAAGCCCAATGGCATTTACGTGGATGGCACCTTTGGTCGCGGTGGTCATAGCCGCAAAATTCTCGAGCAATTAGGTGCAGATGGTCGCCTGCTGGGCCTGGACCGCGATCTGGCAGCGGTGGCTGCTGCCCGTTCCATCCAGGACCCAAGATTCTCCATACACCATCATCACTTTTCCGAGTTGGGTGAAGTATTACGCGCCCAGAACATCCAGCAGGTCGACGGGGTCTTGCTGGACCTTGGAATTTCATCGCCGCAAATCGACGAGGGCGAGCGCGGTTTCAGTTTCAGGTTTGACGGTCCGCTGGACATGCGCATGGATCAAAGCCGTGGGCAAACAGCCGCTGAGTTTCTGGCGGAGGCGTCCGAGCAACAACTTACGGGGGTAATTAAAGAATATGGTGAAGAACGGTTTGCTAAACAGGTTGCAAGGGCGATTGTTGCGGCACGCACAGGGGGGAATGCCCTCACCACTACAGGACAGCTTGCCAAGGTCGTGGCT
>DATMSO010000008.1:0-10503 GCA_035565335.1 Methylovorus sp. | reverse complement strand
ATCCTGCCCGCGGTGTTGCAGAACCAGCAATCCGTCGTAAAGCAACTGATTGACCGGGTTTTTACCGACAACGCCTATGATTCCACACATGGAGTGAGCACCTTAAAAAAACGAGAATTCCGATGAAGCGCGTACGACTGTTTATACCGCAAATGGTTCTTCAGTCGTACTTGACATGCTTAGTAATATCTTGCGGAAGCCATGGCAACAAGCTGACCACCATCGCTTCCAATGGCGCACTGAACATTGCATTGCGCCATCTTTCATCCTTGGGCACGCTGGTCAGGCCAGCCAGAAAAACCAGCACCAGCAACACCAGCACGCCACGTAACAATCCAAATATCGCCCCAAGGGCCCGATCCAGCCAACCCAGACCTACTGTCTTGAACAACTGTCCCAGCACAATCGCCAGCAAGCTGCATAACAGCAAGGTCGCCAAAAACAATATGAGGAACGCCGCCAGAAAACGCAAGGCCTCTGACGGAATAGCCTCAGGTAATAAAGGTGCCAACTCCATGGTATACAGCTTGGCAACGAAAAAGGCGGCCACCCAGCCCGCTAAAGCCAGCACTTCCCGCACAAAACCGCGCATGACGCTCAATAATACCGAAAGCCCCAGTATCCCCAGCACGGCATAGTCAAATATGGTCATAAGGGACAACCCCTCACTTGCTGGTGACCACCATACCGGTCAACCCTGCACCCTTGATCTTATCCAGTGCCTGCTCGGCTTGCGGACGCGTGGAGTAGACTTGGCTACGCAAACGGATTTTAGGGCCCTTGGGGGTATCCAGTTTTTCCGTGTTGGATTTAATGCCCAGACCGGCCAATTTCTGTTGCAGCTGCTTGACGTTGTCCGGGTCTGAAAAGACACCCACCTGCACCAGGAAACCGGCAATTTTTTCAGGCGCATCTTTCTTGGGGGCTTCTGCCACGGCAGGCTTGCTTTCCGCAGGTTTGCTCTCGGTTGCTTTAGCTGGCTCAGGTGTTTTTGCCACAGGCGCAGCGGGCGCAGGTTTGGCTGGCGCAGACTGAGTAGCAGGCTTGGCAGGTACCGTCTTGGTTGGCGCTACAGCTGCAGGGCGTGATTCCACAGGAGGTGTTAATGGCGCGATCTCGTCACCGGCCGCAGGCTCCGTCACCGGCTGATCCTCGGGAATGGCAGAGTCTGCTTGTTCTGTAGTGGCGCTAGCCTCTGGCTTGACCGGCACAATCTTGGAGTTGAATTCGCTATCCTGACTAGGAATGGAAATAGCAATTTCTTGCTGCGGTGCTTTGCTGGCGCGATCGTCGAGCAGCATAGGCAGCACAGTGACCATCAGCAATACCAGCGCAATTGCACCCACCAGGCGCCTGCGAGCACGCTTCTTGAATTGAATTTCCTGCTCGCTCAAATTATCAGAGGCCATGGGTAAAACATCCTAGTGGTTATCAGGTGACGCGGGCAAAAGCTGCATGACATCCGCCACGGTGAAAAAAGATCCGAATACAATGATTCTATCATTTTCGCCTGCATCTATACAGGCTTGCCGGTAGGCATCAGCCACTGTCGGGCATGGATGCACGGGAGCTTTCGGTGCCACCTCAGCAATAGCAGCCTGCAGCTGAGGGGCTTTTGCCCCCCGTATCTGAGGAATATCTGCCACATACCAGGCATGCACGCCAGTGTGCACCGCCTCGACCACACCGCGAATATCCTTATCTGCCAGCATGGCAAAAACAGCCAGAGTGCGTCCGCTATTCGGTTGTGCGTTCAGATTCGCAGCCAATGCAGCGGCGGCATGGGGATTATGCGCCACATCCAGTACCACGCTGGGCGCCGACTGCCGAATATCAAATCGCCCAGCAAGTCTGACTTGTTGCAGTCCTGCATGTATCGCCTGCTCACTCACCGGCAGCTTTGCATGCAGAGAGTGAATCGCCGTCAGCACCGCGGAGGCATTGAATAGCTGAAAATCGCCTGACAAGGCTGGCAGGGGTAAATCTTGCAAAATGAAATCAGCCCACTGGTAATGCCAGCGGTCAGATTCAGGACGACAGTGAAAGTCACGCTGTATGCACAGAAGCTCGGCATGAATGGACTTGGCATGGCTCAGCAGCCTTTCTGGCGGTGATGCATCCGCACAAATGGCGGGACGTCCAGCCCGATAAACTCCGGCCTTTTCGAAACCGATGCTTTCCCGGTTATCGCCAAGATAATCCATATGATCGAGATCAATGCTGGTGATAATGGCAGCGTCGGCATCGATGACATTGACGGCATCAAGCCGCCCGCCCAGCCCCACTTCCAGAATCACCACATCCAGTGCCTGCTCACAAAAACAGGACAAGGCTGCCAGGGTACCAAACTCAAAGTAGGTCAATGCGGTGTCGCCACGGGCCTCTTCAACCCTGGCAAATGCAGCACAAAGATCCGCATCTGAAGCCTCACGACCCAGGATGCGAACGCGCTCGTTGTAACGAAGAATGTGAGGAGATGTATAACAGCCTACGCGATATCCGGCCTGCAGGTATATCTGCTCCAGCATGGCACAGGTAGAGCCTTTACCATTGGTGCCGGCCACCGTAATAACGGTAAAGCCGGGATGCAGATCAAGACGGTCCTTGACGGCCTGCACCCGCTCCAGGCCCATGGCTATCGATTTTGGATGCAGCGCTTCAATGTATTGCAGCCAGCCCTGCAACGTGTCAGGGGGCGTTGAAAGATCAGTCACAATACGGGGAAATCAGGCGACAGCGGGTAATTTGGTCATACTGCTGATCAGGTTGGCCAGTTTGTCGCGCATTTCACGACGATCAATAATGATATCCACCGCCCCATGCTCCAGCAGGAACTCTGCGCGCTGGAAACCTTCAGGCAGGGTTTCACGTACCGTCTGCTCAATCACGCGAGGGCCGGCAAAGCCAATGAGCGCCTGAGGCTCGGCAACAATCACATCACCCAGCATGGCAAAACTGGCGGAAACACCGCCCATGGTCGGATCTGTCAGCACTGAGATATACGGCAAACCCGCACGCCCCAGGGCGGTCAAGGCAGCACTGGTTTTCGCCATTTGCATCAGCGAAAAGAGGCCTTCCTGCATACGCGCACCGCCACTGGCAGAAATACAGACGAACGCCGAGCGGCGCTCAATGGCGGCATTCACACCACGCACAAAGCGCTCTCCTACCACCGAGCCCATGGAACCGCCCATGAACTTGAATTCAAACGCCGCCGCCACGACAGGCACCGCCTTAATGCTGCCTTGCATGACAATCAAAGAGTCCGTTTCACCGACATCCGCCTGCGAAGACTTGATGCGGTCTGCATAACGCTTGCTATCCTTGAATTTCAGCGGGTCGACTGGCTGTACTTCGGCACCGATCTCGGAGCGGCCCTCTTCATCCAGCAGCATGGCCAGACGGGCCCGTGCTGAAATACGGTTGTGATAGCCACATTTTGGGCAGACTTCGGCATTTTTTTCGAGATCAGTACGGTAAAGCACAGACTCGCAGGACGGGCATTTGCTCCAGAGACCTTCTGGTACGGTTTTTTTATTGATGCCTGTTGGGCGATTGATCTTGGGGGGAAGTAGTTTTTGTAACCAGCTCATGGCAAGTCCTTTTTAAACAGCGTCAACCGCGGTGCGCAATTCTTTCATCAACGCAGCCACGTTATCAACGAGATTTTGATCATTGGATTGTTCCACAGCCTGCACCATCCGGCTGCCCACCACCACTGCATCACCAATAGCCGCAACAGCAGTTGCGGTTGCTGCATCGCGTACCCCAAAGCCTACACCCACAGGTAAATCGGTCAGCGTACGAATTTCAGCCACCTTCTGCGCAACCTCTTCAATATCCAGGTTTTTTGCGCCGGTCACGCCCTTGAGCGAAACATAGTAAACAAATCCACTAGCCTGATTCACAATCACTTCTACACGAGCAGGTTCAGTGGTTGGTGATAGCAGAAAAATCGGATCAACACCGCGAGCTTGCAATAAGGCCGTGAAATCCTGGCACTCCTCTGGCGGGTAATCCACCGTGAGTACACCATCTACACCGGCCGCTTGCGCGCGGTCTGCAAACTTCTCCTGCCCCATGGCTTCTACCGGGTTGGCGTAGCCCATCAGAATAATAGGCGTCACATTGTTTTGCTGGCGGAATTCACGCACCATCTCAAGCACGCGGCTCAAGCCTACGTGATGTACCAAAGCGCGTTCGCTGGCGCGCTGGATAACGGGGCCATCGGCCATCGGGTCTGAAAAAGGCACGCCGAGTTCAATCATATCGGCACCATTGGCGACCATGGCATGCAACAGGCCTACGGTTACGTCGGGGTGCGGATCACCCGCAGTAATATAAGGGATGAGTGCTTTTTTACCCTGTTGCTTGAGTTGATCGAAAGTGGTTTTTATGCGGGACATGGATGCGATCTTAATACGGTAAGAATTAGAGGGTAATGCCAGATAAACCAGCCACCGTGTTGATATCTTTATCCCCACGACCAGACAGATTCACCAGTATCACTTGATCAGGCGACATGGTCGCCGCCATTTTCTCGGCATATGCCAGGGCATGGCTGGATTCGAGCGCGGGAATAATGCCTTCAGTGCGGCATAGACTATGGAACGCGGCCATGGCTTCATCATCGGTGATCGCAACATATTCGGCACGCTTGCTATCCTTGAGCCATGCATGCTCAGGACCTACGCCCGGATAATCCAGGCCGGCCGAAATCGAATGGGTTTCGATGATCTGGCCATCTTCATCCTGCATCAGGTAAGTACGGTTGCCATGCAACACACCGACAGAACTGTTCGCCGTCAATGGCGCTGCGTGCTTGCCTGTTGCCAGGCCAAGACCGGCTGCTTCAACGCCGATCAGACGCACATTTCCTTCATTGATATAGGGGTAAAAAATGCCCATGGCATTGGAGCCACCGCCGACACAAGCCACCACCGCATCGGGCTGACGACCGATCATTTCCTGCATTTGTTGTTTGGCTTCCACGCCGATCACGGCCTGGAAATCACGCACCATCATGGGATAAGGGTGTGGGCCAGCCACGGTACCAATGATGTAAAAGGTATTGGAGATGTTGGTAACCCAGTCGCGCATGGCTTCATTCAGCGCATCCTTCAGGGTTTTTGAGCCACTTTCCACAGGCACGACTGTCGCGCCCAGAAGCTTCATTCGATATACATTGGGAGCCTGACGCTTCACGTCTTCGGAGCCCATGTAAACGACGCATTCAAGACCCATACGAGCCGCGATAGTGGCTGTCGCAACACCATGCTGCCCGGCGCCTGTCTCGGCGATCACACGCGGCTTGCCCATGCGCTTTGCCAGCAAGGCCTGGCCCACGGTGTTATTCACTTTGTGCGCGCCAGTATGGTTGAGGTCTTCGCGCTTGAGATAAATGCGAGCGCCGCCTACCCGTTCAGACCAGCGCTTGGCGTAGTAAATAGGGCTGGGTCGTCCAACGAAATACTTCAGATCATGGGCAAATTCGGCCAGAAATTCAGGATCATGGCGATAGCGCTCATACATGACACGCAATTCTTCCAGGGCTTCCACCAGAGTTTCTGCGACAAAAATCCCGCCGTAAGGACCAAAATGGCCTCTGTCGTCAGGCATATCATAAAGCTGCATCTGTAACTCCTCGCATGAATGCGGCAATTTTGCCTGCATCCTTTATTCCTTTTTGGGACTCGACACCACCGCTCACATCTACGGCGTATGGCCTGACCTGCTTGATGGCATCCGCGACATTGGCTGCATTAAGACCGCCCGCCAACACAATCGGCATAGGCAAGTCTGAGGGAATTAGGGTCCAGTCGAAACGCTGGCCAGTGCCGCCAGCCACCCCTTCCACATGCGCATCCAGCAGCAGCGCGCAGGCGCGTTGGTAATCGAGGGCGTATTGTAGCAAATTTGTGTCCGACTTGACGCGTATTGCCTTCATATAAGGCCGAGCATAACGCTGGCATTCTTCAGGGGTTTCATCGCCATGAAACTGCAGCATGTCGAGGTGCACTTCTTTCAGCACCGCTTCAATAAAGGCGGGCTCTGCATCGACAAACAAGCCGACCACGGTAATGAATGGTGGCAAACGGCTAATCGCCGCTTTTGCCTTGGCTATATCGACATACCGGGGGCTCGCCTCAACAAACACCAGACCAATGGCATCGGCACCGTGACTGACCGCCGCGATCGCATCTTCTGCCCTGGTGATGCCACATATTTTGACTCTGGTACGCAAGATGGCCCTTTGGATGAAAACAGAATGGAATGCGCTAGGGTAACTTAAACGTAGTCGCATGTCACATGGCGACCGGATCAGCGCGGAATCTCAGGTCAGCGAGAAATGCACAAAGCGGCGGGTCTCGGGCAGCCCCCACCGAGGCTCATACCCTACCCCGCTTAAATACAGGCCATCCGGTGAAAATGTAGGCGGAGCAAGGCGACGATCACGGCTCTGCAGGAGGGAGACGATAAAGCTAGGTGGATGACTCCCTTTACCAACATAGATCAATGCGCCGACCATATTTCGCACCTGGTGATGCAAGAAGGCATTGCCACTGAATTCAAACAGTATGGCCTGCCCTGTCCGGCGTACCTCGGCCTGCTGCAATGTCCGTATCGGAGATTTGGCCTGGCATTCTGCCGCGCGAAATGCACTGAAATCGTGCTCCCCCAGCAAATGCGAGGCAGCATCTTCCATAGCAGCTACATCGAGAGGCTGGTGGAACCAGCCCACCTTGCCAGCCAGGATGGCAGGCGCGACCGCCTGGTCAAACAAGACATATTGGTAATAACGCTGCCGGGCAGAAAAGCGCGCGTGAAACTCCTCATCCACCACCTGAGCCCAGAGGACGCGCACGCTGGCAGGAAGCCCCGCATTAACTCCCCGCACCCAGGCATTGAGCGGACGCACCGTCGCTGTTTCAAAATGCACGACTTGTGCCAGGGCATGAACACCGGTATCGGTCCGGCCTGCGGCAATGACGCGTACCGGATGGCAGGCCATACGCGCAAGCTCGCGCTCAAGCGCATCCTGCACGCCACAGCCCCCAGGCTGACTTTGCCATCCACAAAAATGGGCACCATCGTACTCCAGCCCCAGAGCGACCTTCATTGAAACCTCAACATTGCCAATACCCTCTATCAGAGGCTGTCATCGTATAAGAAAAAAGCCGGATTGAATAATCCGGCTTTTTTAAGGAACTGCTTGCAGAAATCCGCTAAGCACCAAGACTATTGATTATGGCCTGCGCTCGCGCACGCTGCTGCGGCCCGCCCTCACTCAGCACTTCATCAAGCAATTCTTTGGCACCCTCATTATCGCCCATATCCATATAAGCGGTCACCAGGTCCAGCTTGGTGTCTACCTCGGCTGATTCGGCAGCGATACTTCCTGACGATAGCTCGTCGGCAGAATGGCTCCCATTCAGATCTAGGCTGATATCTGAGAAGTCCACCTCTGCTGGCGTGATGGATTCGGAAGAACTCATGTCCAGATCGGGCAAGGCGCTATCATCATCTCCGTCAAGTCCATCAAGATTGAAGTCGAGGTCGACATCACTACTTGAAGGCGACTCAAACACAATCTCCTCAACCGGTGCCTCGTTAAAAGCATCTGGTCTATCGATTGCAGACTCCGCCCCCGTGCTCGAACCATTTTGGGCCGACTCTTTAAAGGGCTCATCAAAGTCGAGGCTGACATCGGGAACAAGGCTGGCAGGCGAAGAAAGCGGGGCTTCATCAATACTGCTGGCGGGTTCACTTTCCGTCAAAGCCCCACCCATGTCTTCAAACGCCACCTCTTGAGCGCTATCCGCCTGATTTTCCTTGTCGTTCTCTTCAAATGCATTCGAAGGCGACATATCCAGATCCGGGAATGCATTGTTTCCGGCTTCAGCGGCTGGCAAATCAAAACCAAACGCTGAAGAAGGCTTATCTTCCTCAGGCGAGATATCTTCAGGCAAGCCTGGCAATGTATTGCCAAAATCACTTATATCCATCTGGATGGTGTTGGCGGCCGGGGACTCTGGCAGATCAAGTGCAAACTCAATTTCGTTGGTGTCGGCAGGTTGCTCAAAAGCGGAAGCCTGCTGCGCATTCCGCTCTTCTTCTGGAATAGGTTCCGGCAGATCATCCATGATGGTAGGCTCCATCATGCTATTCATCGCCGAAGCAGGCTCATTTTCGACATCATTCTCGGATGGGGCTTCAGCCTGGTCGGCATCAGCGTTCACATTAAAGCCGACGAAATCCAGGGTATTAGGATCTTCTTCAACCACGAAAGCGTTATTTGCAGGCTTGTCATCGCCCAGGCCAAAATCGAGATCAGAGGATGACGCTTCTTCCGGCTCAGCGCTGGCGGAAGCCTGATCCAGACTATCATCCAGAGAAAAGTCCATCGCGCTTGCCATATCAGCGGCAGGCGATGAAGGCACGTCATCAAGCCCAAGATCGTCATCCAGGCCAGACTCTTCTTGATCACCCTGATAAATCGGATTCTGGCTATCCACCTTGCGCCCTAATTCGGCCACCTTGCGCCACTGTGGATCGCTTGCACCTATCGTGGCATATATTTCACCAGCCAAGGTCTCAAATGCAGCAGTATCCTTACGCGCCGCATACATTTCCAGCAGCTTGTGATGCAATTCATAACGCTTAGGATCTTTGGCAATCGCATCGCGCAAGATCTCTTCCGCTTGCGCATCACGACCATAAGCCATATAAACTTCAGCCTCGGCAATCGGATCGACATCATGCGTATCGATCATACCGCCACCAGTCTGCGAGAAGTCTGTCAGGAAAGAAGTATCGCCTGCGTCCACCTTGCTATTCAGGGTACTGCCAAAAACCGTATTTGCTTTCAGCCCACTGGAAGTGAGAATGGCTTTCTCAAAAGTATCCAGATTGCGTTTACGTTTATTTCGCAGGTAAAACCAACCGCCGAGCAACAGCAGTAACGCGGCACCGGCTCCGCCCCAGAGCATCAGCTTGTCATTCTCCACGCCGGCGATTAGCTCTTCATCAGGCACAGGAGTGGCAGGAGGCTTAATGGGGGGCGCAGCCTGCTCTTCTTTCTTCACTGCTTCTTGCTTCACTATGTCACTATCAGGCTTAACCGCTGGAGCCGGTTGAACAGCCGGCTTGGATGCAGCAGGCGCTGGCTTTTGCTCACCTGTTTTGTCATTCGGCTTGTCATTCGGCTGTAACTGGGTAGCTGCATTATCCTGGAGGGCTGCCATGGCCTGATTTTTGATGGCCAGCAGCTTTTGCATATCACGGACTTGTTTTTCCAATGCATCAGCGCGCTCGCTGGCTTCCTGCAGGGCTTTTTCTTTGGCAATGGCCTCTTCCTGCATGGCATTCAGTTTTTCTTGTGCCGAACGGGAAGCTGCGCTATCAGGCGCCTCACCCTTAGAAAGACGAACAACATCGCGGGCGCCAGACTCCGTCTTGGCCGCTTTATCCTGGGCTGCCGATGTCAGCTTGCCACTGGCGGACTGACTGCCTTCGCCTTCACGTCCCGCGGCTGAGCTCGCCACAGACTCACCCAAACGTTTACGATAGGCATTCCAATCGGCCGCCTGCAATTGTATTTCCTGGCGGGCTTCGGCATTACTAATGCCCTGCACTTCCTGAGCGGGTGGAATACGCAGTATCTGCCCCACCTTCAGGCGGTTCATGTTGTTATCAGCAAAAGCATCCTTGTTTGCGCGGTAGATACCAACCAGCATCTGATCCAGGCTGACACCTTCAACATCAACATTGCGCGCGATAGCGCTGAGAGTATCGCCACGGCTCGTTGTATGTGTCTTATCCGCGCCCGCGTTATCTAAAGGCTGAGCCTGTGGTTTATCAACAGGAGCTGTGGGTTTGCGATTATTTCGCTTCGCTGACTTTGCATTGGCAGCGTCCGGGCTGGGACGCACACTGCCGGAAGCAATGGCGGAGGCAGCAGGAGCTGCTTGCGGAAGGCCAGCGGGCGGCGCGGCTGGTGCAGCAGCCTGAGGCAAGTTGTTGGCAGAGTTAGCAGGAGCATAGCCTGGAGGATCCAGCAACATCGTGTATTCACGCACCAGACGGCCGGTGGCCCATTCCACCTGAATCAGCATATCGACAAACGGGTCGGTGATCGGCTGATTAGTGCTTAAGCGGAGAATCGCCGTGCCATTGGCTTTTCGGCTGACATTGATCTTGATGGCGTTCTGGATAGGCGTGCGCTCTACACCTTGTACAGCATAGGCAGCTTCTGGAGCGATGGCAGCAGAAAGAGATTCGAGCTCATCCTGGGTGGTGCCAAGCAATTCGATTTCCGCATTTAACGGCTCTCCAAGACCTGATGCGACCGTCAATCTTCCTAGCCCGGCAGCATCAGCAGTCCATGGAATTATCGCCAGGAAAACCGCGAGCGAAATCCGTTTTAGTTTAGACTTATGCACTATTCCACCCTTATTGCAGTATTAGATTGTAAGCTAACATCAATCATTTAGAGTTGCAAGC
>DATMSO010000007.1:0-13908 GCA_035565335.1 Methylovorus sp. | reverse complement strand
CTTGGCCGCATCCACTTCTTCACGCTTGTTTTCGTGGATGAATTTACCCTTGTCGATCACGATGATGCGATCGGCAATTTCCATGGTAAAGCTGAGCACCTGCTCGGACACGATGATGGTGATCTCGCGCATTTTGCGGATCTCGTTCAGCACCTTGGCAATGTCCTTGATGATGGAGGGCTGTATGCCCTCGGTGGGCTCATCCAGCAGCAATACCTTGGGGTTGGTGACCAGCGCGCGGGCAATCGCCAGCTGCTGTTGCTGACCACCGGAGAGATTGCCGCCCTTGCGGTTACGCATTTCAAACAGCACAGGAAACAAGGCGTAAATATCCTCTGGGATTTCACGCGTCTTGGATTTCTCCATGCCGGTCATGATGTTTTCCTGCACCGTCATGGTGGGGAAAATCATCCGACCTTGCGGTACATAGGCAAGGCCTTTGGCGACACGCTCGTGGCTTTCGTTGCCATTGAGGTCCACGCCGTCCACCGTTGCTTTGGCCGCCTTGCTGGGCAAAATGCCCATCAGCGATTTGAACAGCGTGGTCTTGCCCATGCCATTGCGGCCCATGATAGCCAAGGTCTCGTTGCGCTCCGCCTTGAAGCTGAGACCATGGATCACCTGGCTCTGGCCATAACTCACATTCAGGTCTTGAATTTCAAACATCGTCTGTCTCCCGTGACGTAATGGCGCTACTGTTAGTGGCCCAGATACACTTCAATGACCTTTTCATCGGCCTGTACTTTGTCCATGCTGCCTTCGGCCAGAATCTTGCCCTGGTGCAGCACGGTGACCTTGTGCGCGATCTTCTTCACAAACTCCATATCGTGCTCGATCACGATCACCGAGCGGTTCTGGCAGATGCGGTTCAACAGATCCGCAGTCTGGTCACGTTCCTTGGCGCTCATGCCCGCCACCGGCTCGTCCAGCATCAGGAGTTCGGGTTCCTGCATCAGTAGCATGCCGATTTCCAGCCATTGTTTCTGGCCGTGGCTCAGCAACGCAGCTTCCATATCCAGCAGGTCTTTCAGCAGGATTTCTTCCGCCACCTTGTAAACACGGGCCATCACATCATTGGAGCGCTTGAACAGCAGACTGCCCCAGACGCTACGACCACGCGGGTAAGACACTTCCAGATTCTGGTACACGGTCAGGTTTTCGTAGATGGAAGGCGTCTGAAACTTGCGCCCCACCCCGGCCCGCACAATTTCATGCTCGGCCAGCTTGGTCAGCTCCTTGTTCTTGAACTTGATCGAACCCGAGGTGGACTTGGTCTTGCCGCAGATCAGGTCGAGCACCGTGGTCTTGCCCGCGCCGTTCGGCCCGATCACCACGCGCAACTCGTTCTTGTCGACGTAGAGGTTGAGCTTGTCCACTGCCTTGAAACCATCAAACGAGACGGTCAGGTCTTCAATTGCCAGGATAAAGTCAGTATTGCTCATGCTTCTGCTCCCAGTTTGGTGCCTACTTTGCCATGGCTGGCATGGGCGTCAGTCTGCTTTTGCTTTTCCTCGGCCACCCAGCGCTTGAGGAATGGAATCTTGCGTGCATGTTTCTGGTAAATGCCAGCCAGGCCATCCGGGAAGAACATCACCACGGCGATGAACAGGCCACCCATCAGGAACAGCCACAGTTCCGGGTAGGTTTCCGAAAACACGGTCTTGCCATAATTGACCAGCAAGGTGCCGTACACCGCGCCGATCAGCGACATGCGCCCGCCCACCGCGGCAAAGATCACCATTTCAATCGACGGCACGATGCCGACAAAGGAAGGGGACATGAAGCCGACCTGCAGGGTAAACATGGCACCGCCGATGGCCGAAATCATGGCAGCCACGCAGAAGGTAAAGATTTTGAAGTCAGATACATCGTAACCAGAGAAGCGCACGCGCTCTTCCTTGTCGCGCATGGCCAGCAGCAGCATGCCGAACTTGCTGGTGAGGATGTAACGCGACAGGAATATGCAACCGAACAGCAGCAGCGCATTCACATAGTAAAGAATGTACTTGGCGCTATCGGTGCGGATATCCCAGCCCAGCATGGTCTTGAGGTCGGTAATGCCGTTCACGCCGCCGGTATAACCTTGCTGACCAACGATCAGAATGCTCAGGATCAGCGCAATCGCCTGGGTGATGATGGCGAAGTACACGCCGCCAACACGCCGTTTGAACATCGCAAAACCAATGATGTAGGCAAAGATAGTCGGCACGATCAGGATCGCCAGTATGGTCAAGGGCAAGCTTTTGAACGGCTCCCAGAACCATGGCAAGGCCGTCAGCTGGTTCCAGTCCATGAAGTCGGGAATCCCCGGGGTGGTCTGGATCTTGGTGCTGATCGGGTCCGAAGCTTCCAGCTTCAGGAACATCGCCATGCAGTACCCGCCCAGGCCGAAAAACATGCCCTGCCCCAGGCTGAGAATGCCGCCATTACCCCACAACAGCACCAGACTCAGCGCGACGAAGGCATAAGTGAGGTATTTGCCCACCAGATTGAGCCGGAAAATATCCAGCCCCAGCGGCAGTATCACCAGAATCAGCAGCGCCAGCAGGGCCAGGCCCAAGACCCCCTGCTTGCCGCCCAATAATTTATCGGAGAGTGTTTTCATGAATGTTTCCTTTACTTACGCACTTTGGAAGCGAACAGACCTTCAGGACGCATCATCAGGATGCCGACGATGGTGAGCAGGGTTGCCACCTTACCCATGGAACTGGTCATGAAAAACTGCAGTATCGATTGCGCCTGGGCAATGCCGAAGGCCGATGCGATGGTACCGAACAGACTTGCCGCACCGCCAAACACCACGACCATGAAGCTATCGACGATATACAGCGTACCGGTGGTAGGGCCGGTGGAAGCGATGGTGGTAAAGGCAGCTCCTGCCACACCAGCAATGCCACAACCCAGGGCAAAGGTCACGCGGTCCACCTTTTTGGTATTGATACCAACGGCGCCAGCCATGACGCGGTTTTGCACGGTAGCGCGTACTCGCAACCCCCATTGGGAGCGGAACATGAAGAGGAACACACCGAAGGTGACGACAGCGGCGAGCCCCATCACAAATACCCCATTGATCGGGATATCAATATCAGGTGTAGGCTGGAAAGAACCCAGCAGCCATTCCGGCAATTCTGCGCTCACCTCTTTGGCGCCGAAACTGGAACGGAAAATCTGCTGCATGACCAGGCTTAAACCCCAGGTCGCCAGCAAGGTATCCAGCGGTCGCTTATAGAGATGCCGGATCAGGGTAAATTCAACCAGGTAGCCGATGGCAAAGGCCAAGATAAAGGCGACGATAATGGCGAAGATAAAGTAGTAATTCACAAAGCCGTAGGCAACGGCCAGTTTGGAGAGCATGACGGTGGTGTATGCGCCTATGGTCATGAACTCGCCATGCGCCATGTTGATCACCCCCATTTGCCCGAAAATGATGGCGAGACCTAGCGCCATCAGTAACAGGACGCTGAACATGCTGAGGCCGGCGAAGCCCTGCATCACCATGATGTTTCCTACTTCCGCCATTGAATATCCGAACATGATTAGGCCTCCACTTGTATGACTTGCCTGAAAAAATCACTGCACAATTTCACAAAACTTCCTATTGCTTGAACTGTTTTTGTTACCGCTCACCAATACGGCCCCTAAGGGCCGTATGGTTTACGTGATGATTATTGGTAGCCCTTTGGGAACGGATCAGGTTTGATCAGCTCGGACTCGTACACTACGTCTGCCTGGCCATCAGCGCGCCATTTACCAATGCGCAGCTTGCTCCAGAGGTGGTGGTTAGGATCAACCTTGACGTAGCCTTCTGGTGCAGTCTTCAGCTCGTAGCCTGGCAATGCCACAACAGCCTTGTCCACGTCGAAGCTGCCAGCACGTTCCACTGCAGCCTTCCACAGCCATGGGCCGAGGTAAGCAGCCTGGGTCACGTCACCGATAACGGCTTTCGGGCCCCACATTTTCTTGAAGTCAGCCACGAACTTATCGTTGTTCGGGTTCTTCAAGGATTGGAAGTACTTCATGGCAGAGTAGAAGCCAGCCAGGTTTTCACCGCCAATACCCAGGACTTCATCTTCCGTCACGGAGATCGTCAGCATGGTCTGCTTGCTGGAGTTCAAACCAGCGGCGTTCAATTGCTTGAACCAGGCCACGTTACTGCCACCCACCACAGCGGCGTAGATCACATCAGGCTTCTTCAGCTTGATCTTGTTGATCACGGAACCGAACTGCGTATCGCCCAGCGCGATGTACTCTTCACCCACGACCTTGCCACCCAGATGCTGCTCGATGTGCTTGCGGGCAATCTTCATGGACGTACGTGGCCAGATGTAGTCAGAACCAATCAGGTAGAACGTTTTGGCTTTCTTTTCTTTTGCGATCCAGTCCAGACCAGCAAGAATCTGCTGAGTCGCTTCCTGACCGGTGTAGAACACGTTCTTGGATTGCTCCAGGCCTTCGTAGAAGGTGGGGTAGAACAAGAGGCCGTTGTCTTTTTCAAACACAGGCAAGGCAGCCTTGCGGGAAGCGGAAGTCCAGCAACCGAATACAGCCGCTACCTTGTCGTTTTCCAGCAGCTTCTTGGATTTTTCAGCAAAGGTCGGCCAATCGCTGGCCCCGTCTTCCTGAATGATTTCAATCTTGCGGCCCAGCACGCCGCCCATTTCATTGATCTGGGCAATCGCCAGCTTTTCAGCCTGGATGGAGCCGGTTTCACTGATGGCCATGGTGCCGGTAGCCGAGTGCAGAATACCGACCTTGACGGTCTTGTCGGTCACGGCCAGCTTGGTGGTGTTCACCTTGGCAGTAGGAAAGTCTTCGGCAAATGCGCTGCCCATGCCGGAAACCATACTGACCGCCAGCAGTGCGCCGGTCAGGGCGCCCACTTTAGTCATGAATCGACGTCTATCATTGGTACTCATAAATTTCTCCTAGTTGAAAGTGAAGCTAACCTTATCTGCCCTACGAAAAACTGCTTGCAGCAAAGGCGGGAATGACGGGGCCTGATTGAAACTAGTGCCCCAGCATCCACGGCCTTGCCGTTTTTTTGGTTTGCATCTGCAAACCGTTGTTACCACCTGCGGATTTCTCTTTGGCGGTGGTACCGGATGTCTTGCAAGTATGGGAACCCGTGCATCCGCAACTGGAGCGACGGCGTACACCGGGCTCGTGTGCAGACTTCTCGTTGCGCTCGTGTGCGCTACGCTGCGCCTTGCCCAGAATGGCCAGGTTAGGCGCTGACAGAATCCGCTCGCCCATGCCGCCGCAGCTTTCGCAGACGGCAGGCTGGCTGGATTCGGACATCTTGCGCAGTGCGGAAAACACGCCACAACTTTCACAGTGATACTCATATACAGGCATACCGGCTTCCCCTTTATTACGTTAGTCCGTGAGTGACTGATCAGCTGGCTTTGGCCAGATCGGCCCCGCTGGCGACCATCAGCTTCGGTCCATCGGCATTCGGCTTCAGGTCGAAGTCGAAAATCTCGGTCGGCAGCCACAGGGTGGCGCACGCATTCGGGATATCCACCACGCCACTGATATGGCCTTCCACCGGCGCTGTGCCCAGAATCGACAAGGCTTGTGCACCGCTGTAACCGAACTTCTTGAGGTATTCGATGGCATTGAGGCAGGCCTGACGGTAAGCCACATGCACATCCAGGTAATGCTGCTTGCCCTGCTCATCTACCGAGATACCTTCAAAAATCAGGTAGTCGCGATAATTGGGAGTCAATGGACTAGGCTGGAACACAGGGTTCTTGATGCCGTATTTCTTGACGCCATCCTTGATCAGGCTGACCTTGATATCGAGGTAACCGGCCATTTCAATGGCGCCGCAGAAGGTGATTTCGCCGTCGCCTTGCGAGAAGTGCAGGTCGCCCATGGACAGACCGCCATCCTTCACATACACCGGGAAAAACACTTTGGAACCCTTGGTCAGGTTCTTGATATCACAGTTACCACCGTGGTCGCGTGGGGGCACAGTACGCGCACCTTCCATCGCGGCTGCCTTGGCGGCTTCACCGGTCATCTTGCCCATCACCGCAGCTTGCGCGTTAGGTGGCAGACCCAGTGGTGGAACACGATCAGGGTCGGTGGCAATCAGCTCGCCTTCGCGCTTGTTCCAGGTATCCAAGAGTTCGCGGGATGGCAGGCAACCGATCAGGCCCGGGTGCATGATGCCGGCAAACTTCACGTTGGGCACATGGCGCGACGTGGTGTAAATGCCGTGGAAATCCCAGATGGACTTGCGTGCTTCAGGATAGTGATCGGTCAGAAAACCGCCGCCATTTTCCTTGGCAAACAAACCATTGAAGCCCCACTGGGAATCTTCCAGCGTACCCACGTCCAGAATATCCACAACCATGAGATCGCCAGGCTCAGCGCCTTCGACGCCAATCGGGCCGCTCAGGTAATGCACCTGCAACAGATCCACATCACGAATGTCATTCGCGCTGTCGTCGTTCTTGATCTGGCCACCGGTCCAATCCATGCACTCCACCCGAAATTCATCCCCGGGCTTCACCATCGCAATCATCGGCAGATCAGGGTGCCAGCGATTGTGAATCTGGCCATCCTGTTCCCATGGCTTTTTATCAAGATCGAGTTTTACTAGGGTTTTCATAGCTATCCTCATGTTTTATTAATGCCCCTGCGGGGCTCTTCCCGCTACGGTCACAGCAGCACTCGCATCGGTCCGTTGCGCACCGGTGTCCCGGTGCGCATCCCCTTTAAACTGCCTAGAATTGCAATTGCAGGCCGACAGTGAACTTGTTCACGGTGTCGAAAGTTTCGGTCTTGTTATTGGTGTAAACAGCGCTCAGACGAGCGTTATGAGCATCAATGATGTAGTTCAGACCCAGGTCGTATTCCTTCACATCCAGGCTGGCGGAGCCGTCACCATTGAATTTCTGATAGCGAACGTATGGTTGGAACTTGCCCCAGCCGACAACATCAGGGAACATCCAGGCAGCCAGACCCAGATAGGCTTTACCGGCTTTAACAGGTGAAGTGCCACTACCAGCACCGGCGATCACAGCTTCATTGCTGAAGTCGTAACGGTAAGCAGCGCCTTCCAGGTTAAGTACACCAGCAGTGAATACTTTTTCCAGCACGCCGTCGATGTTGTAAGCAACGTAATCATCTTTGGTCGTTGCAGAACCCACGGCATCTTTCTGGTACATGCCGACCAGGGCGATGGAGAGAACATCCTTACCGTAATAGGTGCTGCTGGTGTAGTAAGCTGGGTCCAAACCTGCACTCCAGAAGTCATATTGCAGACGACCGGCATACATCAACGCATCGCTGCGGTTAGGATCGGTCGCATTATTGCCAGCATTATTCGAAGCATGGTTACCTTCATAGGTACCCACCGAATAAACCAGATGTTTGTCCAGCAACTTACCCCAGGCGGTCACACCTACGTCACGGCCGGTGTTCTTGTTCTGGTATTGGGAGACCACACCTGGATAGCTCCAGGCCGTCAGGTAGTAAGGACCATCCAGATTGGCGCGGTCGCTTGGAGGCAGCATCTGACCAGCCCACAGATTGAACTCAGGCATGAATTCGAACTGGGCAATGGCATCGATCATCTTGACCGTGTCATCTGCGTTCTTTTCAGTGTTGAACGTACCTTTGATGTACTTGTTCAGCGAAGCGCTGGTGTAAAGACGAATGCTGTCCAGGTTGAAATCCTTGCTGCGGGAAGTACCATTAGGTGCAGCATCCTCTTCGCTGGTAAAGCTGGTGCGCAAGCCCAGACCTACGGTAATGGACTTGTCATCACCAAAATTAATGGTGCCACCTGCCTGTGCCTGCATGGCAGGAACAGAAATCGCCGTTGCCGCAGCTACCGCCAGCAAACATTTGTTAAGCTTGAAATTCATCGCGTAATCCCCTTTATGTAGATGAGCCACACTGTAAAAAAACCTGCACCCTGAAACGGGTTTCACGTCATCCATCGCAAATGCCGACTGACGTGCAACGTGGTGCTAGATTAGCGAGTGCCAAAGGGGGCTTAAATACGTCATATTGCGTAGTTGTTTTTACAGACGGGACCGGTATGCTGTGTGAGCATTTGTCCTACAAGGAATTTGACGACGTGAATAAAGGCGAGGACACCTCAATGAAAAAAATGCTATTGGCGCCATTGCTGGCCTGCCTGCTATTAAGTGCATGCGGTGAGTTTTCTTATAAGCGCGGGGCTACTGCCGCCGACCTTGAGAAGTCCAGAGATCAGTGCAAAGCCAGCGGCATGAGCGATGCCGCCGTGAAAAAATGCTTGGAAGAGCAAGGCTGGTTCGTCCATGACCTCAGCGATATGGATCCGGTAGCGGTACTCATGCCCAATGAAGATAACCGCAGCAGCGGGAGTCAGGGTGACGTAGCCGCCGCGGCAGCCGCCACCATGGTAGAGTCGGGCACGCCGAGCCCGGCCACGGGCGCTACTGCTTCGGGCGCCCCGGCAGCACCGGTCAAAAGTATGACGGACAAGTTCAAGGTCACATCCTGGTGGAAACGCGGCGCCGGACGCACGGAACTGGCAGATGCCACGGATCAATGCGTGGCCGAGCTAGGAGAAGAGCATCGCCCGGACCCGGTTACGCAATACACCACGCGTGGTTTGCTCATCTGCATGCGCAAGAGCGGCTGGTACGGGTTGGCATCGAAGTAAAGGGCGCAAGACGCTGCCCGGAAGTGAAAACTGACAATAAAAAAGCCGCTCGATTGAGCGGCTTTTTTATTTGTTTGGTAGTCGCGAATGGACTCGAACCATCGACCCCCACCATGTCAAGGTGGTGCTCTAACCAGCTGAGCTACGCGACTGCAGGCTTGAATTGATGCCTCAAGCTTCAAGAGGCACGCATTATAGCCGAACTCCCGGCGTCGAACAATCACTGTAACGCACAGGCCCGACACTTGTTTGAGGATGGGCCAAGGGAATGATTTTGGCGCGCAGAGGTCTTTTGAACAGGTATTCTGTTATTCATGGGACAACATTCAAAGGAAGATCATGCTCTGGTCCACATTATTCAAACTGATCCCGTGGGGACAAGTGATTGACCACGCGCCGCAGGTGCTGGATGGCGCAAAAAAGCTCTATCAGCGCCTGAAATCGGAAGGCCAAGCCGAAGACGTGGCGGAGATGGCGGTATTACCGCCCGAGCCGGAAGCCCTGGCGCAGGCAGTGCGTGAGCAGCGGCATGCGCTGGCCCGTCTGCACGAGGAGCTGGAAGAATCCGGGCAGCTTATCAAGCGTTTGGCCGAGCAGCATGCCGGCATGGTGGCAGAGATGGAATCGCTGCGGCGGCGCTTGCGGCTGCTGGGCTGGCTGGGGGTGTTGCTTGCTGGAGGCTTGGTCTATATCGGGTATCACCTGCCGGCTGCATAAGCCGCGGCTGGGCGGGCTATAATGAGCGACTGATGTTAGTCCGGGTTCTGCCCTAATTCATGAATTCACGTTCCAATGATTTACTGGTGGATGCCATCGCCAATGATGGCTATGCCATCACGCCTGATTTTTTGCCGCCACACCTGATTAAGGCGCTGGCGGATGAGGCAAGAGCACTGCATGCGCAGGGCGGGCTTCAAGCCGCGACCACGGACCTTTCCAGCCGCCGATCGGCCGATAATATGGGCTTGCGTGGCGACTTCATTCACTGGATTGAGGAAGAGGCAGCCAGCACAACGCAGAGGGATTACCTCACGGCTATGCGGCAACTGCAGCAAGAGTTTAACCAGGCACTGTTCATGGGGCTGTTCGAGCTGGAAACCCATCTCGCCATCTACCCGCCGGGGGCGGTTTACCGCAAGCATCTGGATCAGTTTCAGGGCCGCGATGAGCGCCAGCTCAGCTGCATCCTTTATCTCAATGAAGACTGGCAGCCAGACGATGGTGGCACCTTGCGCATTTATCTCAATGGCAACGCCAGCGAACCTTATGTGGATGTGAGCCCGACGGGCGGCACCTTGGTGACCTTTCTCTCCGCCCGCTTCATGCACGAGGTGATGCCTTCGCGCCGCGAGCGCATCAGCCTCACCGGCTGGTTCAGAACACGCAGTACATCACTTTAAGATGAAAATCCCTACGCCTCCTTCCCATGACATCGCCGCGATGTTCTCTCCGGAAAACTTCCGTGACTTGGGACATCGCCTGATCGATCTGCTGGCAGATCACCTTGCCGGTAATCTGGCCGGGCAAGACGCCGTGATGCACTGGCAAGCGCCCAAGACGGCCGACAAGGCATGGCAAGCGCCCCTGCCAAGTGCGCCACTGCTGGATGCCGCCGGGCTGCTTGACCGCCTGAAAAACGACATTCTGCCCAGCAGCCTCGCCATTCATCATCCGCACAATATGGGGCACCAGGTGGCCACGCCATTGCCGGTGGCGGCACTGTGCGATCTGGTCGCCGCCCTCACCAACCAGGCCATGGCGGTCTATGAAACCGGCCCCAGCGCCACCATGCTGGAGCGGCAAGTGTTGCGCTGGCTGGGTGAGCTGATTGGCTGGCAGAACGCGGGCGGCATCCTCACCTCGGGCGGTGCGCAAGCCAATCTCACTGCCCTGCTCGCCGCGCGTCAGCATGCGGCGGATGTATGGAAACATGGCGTTGCCGATGTGAAGCCCTTGCGCATCCTGGTGTCGGAGCATGCGCATTACTCCATCAGCCGCGCTGCGGGCATCATGGGCCTGGGCACCGATGCTGTCATCAGCATCCCGACCGATACCGAAGGCCGCATGCTGGTGAACGCGCTGGCGCTGGCGCATGCCGAAGCGCTAGCGAATGACACGGCGATCATGGCCGTGGTTGCCACCGCAGGCTGCACGCCAACCGGCAGCATCGATCCTCTGATGGAAATAGGGCATTACTGCCGCGACCATGGCTTGTGGCTGCACGTGGATGGCGCGCATGGCGCCTCCGCGCTGCTATCGCCGCAGCATCGCGCCGCGCTGGAAGGCATCGCGCTCGCCGACTCCGTGGTGTGGGATGGTCACAAGCTGCTGTATATGCCTGCCGCAGTCTCCGCCGTGCTGTTTCGCAATACCGCCAGCAGCTTTGAGGCATTCAGCCAGGATGCGTCGTATCTGTTTCAGGGTGGCGAGCATATTGAGGAGCTTTACAACGTCAGCTACCGCACGCTGGAATGCACCAAGCGCATGATGGGGCTGAAGCTGTGGGCGGCATTTTCGCTTTATGGCGTCAGCGGCATGGCGCAATTGGTGGATAGCGCGTTTGCCAAGGCGCGGCTGCTCGCCGACAAGCTGCAGGCACATCCCGACTTTGAGCTGCTGATGTCGCCGCAAACCAATATTGTCTGCTTCCGCCACCGGCGTGATGATCTGCAAGGCCCCACGCTGGATATGCACCAGAGCCGCCTGCGCGAGCAGCTGGTGCAAAGCGGGCGTTTTCATTTAACCCGCGTTACGCTGGAAGGCCGCGTCTGGCTGCGCACCACCCTGATGAACCCCTACACGCAAGCGGAAGATATCGATGAACTGCTGCTGGCGCTGAATCAACTGGGGCAGCCTGCCTAGAGACTATCTGTTTCAGCGAGATGCATGGTTTTGAACGGCTATGCGGGCAGCATGGGGTTTGAACGGCCTTGCGCTCAGCATCAGTCGGGCTTACCCAGCGGATTTATACGTCGTGGCCGAGAGAGTGAAGACCAGCCAGAAAAGGCCAAGTGCCTACTCCGAAAGAAACACCGGAATAAAATCTACGTCGCCACGCCCTCATCCGCCAGCAAAGCCGCATAGCCCGCTTGGTAATCGGGATAGCGCAACTGGAAACCCGCATGCCGCAGGCGCTGGTTGCTCAAGCGCTTGTTGCCTGCGACCGCAGGCGCATTCTGCGGGGCATCGGGCACGCCCATCTGCGCGGCCAGCCACTGCAGCACCTCATATTGCGACGCCGGGCGGTCATCCGTGACCACGTACAGCGGCTCCACCGGGTTGCTTGCGAGCACCTGCTTCACCAGAAAAGCCACCGCCGCGGCACCATCATCGCGGTGTATGCGGTTGGTCCAGCCATTCTGCGCCGGCCAGCGGGCAGGCTCACGCGCCAGATCCAGCATGCGGCGACGGCCGGGGCCGTAGATGCCGGAAAAACGCAGGATGGTATGCGCCGCCGGGTATGCCTCTGCCAGCAGTTGCTCTGCCTGCAGCATGCGCTCACCGCTGAACCCATCCGGCACAGGCACCGTAGTTTCATCCAGCAGATCATCGCTCACCTGCCCATAAACCCCGGTGCTGGAAACAAAAAACACGTGCGCAGGCCGCGCTGGCTGCAAGGCCGCCAGCGTATTGCGCAAGCCCTCGACATAATGCGCCAGATAACTGTCGTCACGGTGCGCATCCGCCGCCACGCAATAAATCAGAACGCGGGGCTTCAACGCTGCCAACCCTTGCAAAGTCTCAGGCCGGGTCACATCCGCCTGCAGCAGATGCACCCCCGCCGGCAATGCCATGATGCTGCGCTTCAGGCCATAAACCTCCAGGCCAGCATCCTGCAGCAGGCTGGCCACCGCCTGCCCCAGATCACCGCAGCCAACGACGAGCACGCGATCTGTCATCTCAGGCTCCGTCATCTCAAGCCTCTACCGGCATGGGCTGCCACTGGCCGGATAAATATTTCTCTGCCCACATCAGCGCCACAATGGTTTTGCCATCGGTAATCTCACCGCGCTGCACCATCGCCAGACAATCCTGCAAACTCGCATCGATGATATGCAAGGCCTCGTCCTCATCCCGCTTGTGCTCGCCCGCCGTCAGCCCGCGCGCCAGATAAATGTGTATGACCTCATTTGAATAGCCGATGCAAGGATGCTGCAAACCGAGATACACCCATTCCTGGGCGGTATACCCCGTTTCCTCCAGCAACTCGCGCTGCCCGGTCAGCAGCGGCGCTTCGCCCTGATCAATCTTGCCCGCCGGCAACTCGATAAACACCCGGCGCAAGGGGTAGCGAAACTGCCGCTCCAGTATCAGATGCCCGTTATCCAGCAAGGCGACCATCACCACGGCCCCCGGGTGCAAGACATATTCGCGCTGGCTCTGGCCGCCACTCGGCAAACGTACCTGATCACGGCGCGCCGTCAGCATGCCACCGGAGGCAATCACTTCAGAAGAAATAGGGGTTTCGATGAGGTCGTTGTCGTTGTGCATGGGGAGTAATCGGAATGTAGATGGGTGAGGCTTGAGTTTAAGCGATAGCGGGGGGTTCCGCTATGTGCATGCGCTGGATCGCGGCTTAACTCCGGCAGACAGCGCCTTCCTCCACTAATTCTTAAAAACACCCCTGATACCGAGACACAACACGACCATGCATAAAATTAGAGCCTTGCGTGTATATCCCATCGAGCTGAAACATCGACTTAAAGAACTTTAATGTTGGTACGACAGAGGGGTGCAGGTCAAAATAGAAGAGTTATGCTCTGCTATAGTCCCATACAACTCTATGGTATGGAGGAACACAGCAGGTTAGTTGTCTAATCCTGACCGTTACACGCATAAATCTACAATACGATACACAAAAGTCAAAAGGCACATTGATCGAAAAATAAAGGGGGAATTTAACGTCATGAACTACTGTGTAAGCTGCGGAAAGAATTATGACCAGGAGGCTGAGCTTTGTCCGGAATGCCTAGCTCAAAACGGTGCTGAAAAAACAAGCAACTCAGTTGGCAGTTCTGAGGCAATTTCAGGAACGCATCCATGGAGAAGGTTGTTTGCCAGGACTATAGATTATACCGTTTTGTACCTTATTATCGGCTTAATAATTGGTGTATTCATTCCATCCGGCTCAGCTTCATTTGTGTTTACAGGCAATGAGTTTTTAGATGTGAGACTCATCAATATCCTGATACTTGCATTGGCTTGTATCATTGAGCCAATCATTCTCACGAGCTTTGGAA
>DATMSO010000006.1:0-23372 GCA_035565335.1 Methylovorus sp. | reverse complement strand
ACTGGGCATGAAACTTGAAAACTGGCCACCTGTTGGCCTGGAAAAAGCATAACAGCAAAGGTGTGAGGGTATCACTATGCGTCATCGCAACAGCAATCGTAAATTAAACCGCACCAGCAGCCATCGTCAGGCAATGTTGCGTAACATGGCCACTTCACTGCTGCGCCATGAAGTTATTAAAACAACCTTACCCAAGGCTAAGGAGTTGCGTCGCGTCGCTGAGCCACTCATTACGTTGGGCAAGAATGCCACCCTGGCAAACCGTCGTCTGGCATTTAGCCGTCTGCGTGATCGTGATATCGTTGGCAAATTGTTCAATGAACTTGGCCCACGTTACCTGACACGCAATGGTGGTTACCTGCGTATCCTGAAGTGCGGTTTCCGTGTTGGTGACAATGCACCTATGGCGCTGGTTGAGCTGGTTGACCGTCCAGACCTGAGCACCGAAGCTGTTGTCGCTGAGTAATTAGTCGCAACATAGCTGTAAAAAAGGCCGGTTAACCCGGCCTTTTTTATTGCCTGCCATTTATAAGGTCAGTTATTTCTTTAACGGAAAATGGCCAGAACAAACTCGTTTGATCCTCGAGGCTTAGTACCGGTATTGTTAAGGCATAGGTGCTCATGAGCCCCTCATCTTCAACAATATCGATGTACTGCAAGGTGATGTTGGGCCGCACTGCTATTGCCTGATGTACCAGTTCAAGCGCCTGGTCACACAAATGGCAGCCTTCCGTACCGTAGAGTTTCAATTGAATCATGTACTTGTGCCTTGCGTCGGATTAATGGACTGACAGATTGCCCGGCCCGATGAATTTAAGGTTTTCGTGTCGTTTAAAAAGCTCCATAATATCGAAGTTGCACGATGGATGCATAAGTTACCTGCAGCGCGCAGGCTAGATTTTCCTGATGTATTAAGTATTTCTTGGCGGGCTTTAAAGAATGGCTGATATTCAAGAATCAAAAGAAAGCTTGCAGGAAAGTTTACAGCAGGTCATCACCCTGTTGAGCAAACATCGACTGGTCGAAGACCTGATCCATAAGCAGGATATGCCCAAGCAGCAGCTGGTTGAGACGCTGGTTCACAAGCAGAATCTGGCTGAGCTGCAGAAAAAGCTGGATGCCTTACACCCGGCCGACGTGGCCTACATCCTTGAAGCCCTCCCTCTTGAGCAGCGTCTGGATGTGTGGGAGCTGGTCAAGGCTGAGCGTGACGGCGAAATTCTGCTGGAAGTATCCGATGCCGTTCGTCAAACCCTCATTGCCGACATGGACAGCGATGAACTGCTGGCCGCGGCTGAGCAGCTGGATACCGATGAACTGGCCGATCTTGCCCCCGATCTCCCCAAAGATGTATTGCAAGAGCTGCTGGACAGCCTCGACATCCGTAATCGCGAGCGTCTGCAATCGGCGCTGGGTTACGAGGATGATACCGTGGGTGCCCTGATGGACTTCGACATCGTTACTATCCGCGAAGACATTACCCTGGAAGTGGCGCTCCGTTATTTACGCCGTATCGGCGGCCTGCCGGATCATACCGATAAACTCTTCGTGGTTGACCGCTATGACATCCTGCGGGGTGTTTTGCCGCTCAAGCGCATGGTGGTCAATGATCTGGACGCCGAGGTGGCTGATATCATGGCTGACGATGCCGTGGTCTTTCATCCTGAAGATGAAGCGGACGAAGCCGCCAAGGCCTTTGAGCGTTATGACCTGGTTACCGCACCAGTGGTTGATGCAAATAACAAACTGGTGGGGCGTCTCACGGTGGACACTGTCATGGATTACATCCGTGAAGAAGCTGAAAGCGACATGCTTTCCATGGCTGGTCTGCGGGAAGAGGAAGACCTCTTCTCCTCCGTATGGAAGTCGGTGCAGAATCGCTGGACCTGGCTGGCAATCAATCTTGTCACCGCCTTTGTAGCATCACGTGTCATCGGGCTATTTGAAGATTCGATTGAAAAGATCGTGGCTCTGGCGGCGCTGATGCCCATCGTTGCCGGCATAGGCGGCAACTCTGGTAACCAGACCACCACCATGATTGTCAGAGGTCTCGCCCTGGGGCAAATTGCCTCGCACAATATGAAATCCCTGCTTAAAAAGGAATTGGGTGTGGCACTGCTCAACGGTGTACTGTGGGGTAGCGTATTAGGCGTTGTCGCTTATGTTCTTTATCACAATATTGCGCTGGGCCTGGTTATGACCGGTGCCATGACATTGAACCTGCTGCTGGCAGCGGTAATGGGCGTCATGATTCCATTGGTCATGACTAAAGTGGGGCGCGACCCTGCCGTTGGCTCCAGCGTATTGATCACCGCCATGACGGATAGCGGTGGCTTCTTCATTTTCCTGGGACTCGCGACTATTTTCTTGCTATGAACAGCGACATGCAGCAGCTCTGGAAAGAGTTTCTGGCCGATCTGGCCACCCCCGCATTTACCTGGCAGGTCGGCATCATCATCGCCGGTTTGCTCTTTGCCTGGTCCATGAATGGAATTTTGCGCGCCTATGTCATGCGCAAGGCTCCGGAAACCTGGAAAGTCGGGATTGGTGGTATCAACAGAGTGCTGTTCCCACTGACATCGCTGATATTCATTTATGTGAGTGAATTGATCCTGAAGCACTGGCAACATACCAGCATGTTGTTGATCGCCATGAATCTGCTAGTCGCCATGGCGGTTATCCGGCTGGTTGTATACGCCATGCGCTATGTTTTTTCACCCAGTGCCTGGGTCAGCACCATGGAAAATGCGATTTCCAGCACTGTGTGGCTGATTTTGGCGCTGCATGTCAGCGGCATCCTCCCCGAAATCTTACACACGCTCGAGAGCGTGAGCTTCAACATTGGCAAGAGCAAGATGAATCTGCTGTTGCTGATCCAGGGTGTGCTCACGGTCCTGATTACCCTGTTCATCGCGCTCTGGCTTAGCCGCTGGTTGGAAAACCGCCTGATGCGTGCCCAGCAGATCAATATGAACGTACGGGTGGTGCTCAGCAAGCTGATACGTATCGGGCTGTCCTTCATTGCTATCCTGATGGCATTGTCGGCCGTAGGGCTGGATATCACCTTGCTGTCGGTTTTTGGCGGGGCACTGGGCGTTGGTCTTGGGTTTGGCCTGCAGAAAATCGCGAGCAATTATGTGAGCGGCTTTATCATTCTGCTGGATCGCTCCATGCATATGGGCGATGTGATTACCGTCGATGCGCATTATGGGGTCGTGAGTGAAATGCGCTCACGCTACATGGTGTTGCGCAAGCTTGATGGGACGCAAGTGGTGATTCCTAACGAAACCCTCATCACCAGCGCCGTGATCAACCACTCTTACAGCGAGCGCAAAGCGCAGGTGAAAATGCCTTTGCAGGTGAGCTACGAGAGCCCGCTGGAAAAGGCCATGGAGATCATGCAGCACGCGGCCATGGCGCAAGATCGCGTCATGCAGGACCCGCTGCCGGACGTGAAGATTGCCGGTTTTGGCGAGAGCGGTATTGATCTTACTTTGACATTCTGGATACCGGATCCGGAAGAGGGCTCCGGTCGCTTGCAGTCGGATATCTATCTCGATATCTGGCGTGCGTTCCAGAAGAACAGTATCAGCATCCCATATCCACAGCGCGAAGTGCGTATACTGAATTCTTCAGCGCCAACAATGCCTATACAGGGATAAACTGGCGGTAAATCCTAAATTGCTGACGTAAAAGGAAAGGAAATCATCATGACTTTCTGGATGTTTGACTTGCCATGGTGGGGCTATATTTTGGTGGCACTAGGCCTCACCCACATCACAATTGCAGCGGTCACCATCTACCTGCATCGTTGTCAGGCGCACCGTGCGCTCGATTTGCATCCCATCGTGAGTCATTTCTTCCGGTTTTGGTTATGGATGACCACCGGCATGGTGACCAAGGAGTGGGCGGCCATCCATCGTAAACATCATGCCCATTGCGAAACGGTGAATGATCCTCACAGCCCGCAAGTTCTCGGTATCAAAAAAGTCTTGCGCGAAGGCGCCGAGCTTTACCGTAAAGAAGCCACTAACCTGGAAACCCTGCAAAAGTATGGCAGCGGTACACCGGACGACTGGATGGAGCGTCACGTTTACAGCCGCCATAGTGGTTGGGGTATAAGGTTGATGCTGGTGATTGATGTGCTGCTGTTCGGCCCGCTGGGGCTGACAATCTGGGCCGTGCAAATGGCCTGGATACCACTTACCGCCGCGGGCATCATCAATGGCTTGGGACATTACTGGGGCTATCGCAATTTTGCCGCGGCCGATGCCAGTACCAATCTGCTGCCATGGGGCATCATCATCGGTGGTGAGGAGCTGCATAACAATCACCACGCCTATGCCAGCTCGGCACGTTTATCCAGCCGCTGGTATGAGTTTGATATTGGCTGGATGTACATCAGGCTCATGCAGATGAGCCGGCTCGCCAGAGTTCGCAAAATAGCGCCCAAGGTCAAGTTTGACTGGGCTAAAACCCGCTGCGATCTGGATACCCTGCAAGCCGTCATTACTCACCGCTTCGATGTCATGGGCAAGTATGGCGACATGCTCAAAAAGGCCTATAAGGAAGAGATCAGCAAGATCCGTATGGCCTATCAGCAGCATGGACATGAAACCACCGTGCTGGAGCGTTTGCGACATTGGTTGCATCTGGATGCAAAGGATTTGGCAGCCCAGGATAAGCAGGCGCTTGAGCAAGCCCTTAGGCATAGTGCGCGTCTGCAGACCATATATCAGCTCAAGCAGGAGCTGGCGCAAATCTGGGCACGCTCCAGCGCCTCTCAGGAGCAGTTATTGAAAGGCTTGGAGGATTGGTGCCAGCGTGCCGAGAAAAGCGGCATAGCCGCCTTGCAGGAGTTTTCACGGCGCTTGCGGTGTTACCGCATGGCGTGATGACTTGCCCGGACGTAATAAAACAAAAAGCCCGCATAAGCGGGCTTTTTGTTTGACCAATGCTGAAATTACTTCAGCTTGGTTTCCTTGTACATCACATGCTTGCGAGCGACGGGATCAAACTTCTTGATTTCCATCTTTTCAGGCATGGTGCGCTTGTTCTTGGTCGTGGTGTAGAAGTGACCAGTACCAGCGCTAGATTCCAGTTTGATTTTTTCACGCATGATGAATCCTTAGATTTTTTCGCCGCTGGCGCGCAGATCGGCCAGAACAGCGTCAATGCCGTTCTTGTCAATTGTACGCAAGGCTGCGTTGGTGATACGTAAGCTAACCCAGCGGTTTTCGCTCTCAACCCAGAACTTGCGGTTTTGCAAGTTAGGCAGGAAACGACGCTTGGTCTTGTTATTTGCGTGGGAAACGTTATTCCCAACCATCGGCTTTTTGCCGGTTACCTGACATACGCGTGCCATGGCGGACTCCGAAATTCGAAAAGACCGCATTTATACCATGAAACGAAGCGGCATTTCAAGTTAAATTGCTAGTTTTTAATGTTTTCCCGTACTGCCGAACCCGCCTTCGCCGCGTTCGCTACTGGTGAAGTCTTGCACGATATTAAAGCTGGCTTGTATAACGGGGACGATGACTAGTTGGGCAATGCGTTCCATCGGGTTAAGCAGGAAGGTTTCCTTGCCGCGATTCCAGCACGAAACGAGCAACTGGCCCTGATAATCGGAGTCGATCAGCCCGACCAGATTTCCCAGCACAATGCCGTGTTTATGACCAAGGCCCGAGCGCGGCAGGATCATGGCTGCATACGCAGGATCCGCCAGGTGGATAGCCATGCCGGTAGGGATCAGCGTAGTCTCGCCGGGATGGAGTGTCTGGGTATGCTCAATGCAGGCACGTAAATCAAGCCCGGCGGAACCCGGCGTGGCATAGCCTGGCATCATGTGATGCAAGCGGTCATCAAGGATTTTCAAGTCAACTTGTAAGCTCATTCAGTGGCACTCGCGTCAGGGGATTAACTGGAAAGCATGCCTGCCATATGTTGCAACAACATACGTGCGAGCATGGATTTAGGACCGGCGGGCAAGGCATGCTCGCCATTGGCATCAACCAGGACAATGCGACTATCGTCGCCGCCCATGGCTTCGCTCACCAGGTTGGCCGCCAGCAAAGGCACATTTTTCTGCAGACGTTTTTTGCGCGCATGCTCAAGAAGCTGATCGCTTTCAGCGGCAAAGCCGACACAGAAAGGGGGATGGGGCAGGCTGGAGACGGTGGCCAGAATATCCGGATTACGCACCAGCTCGAGTTGCAGGCTATCGGCATGCTTCTTGATCTTCTGACTTTGCACTTCGCGCGGGCGGTAGTCGGCGACGGCGGCGACGGCGATAAATACATCCTGGCCAGGCACTTGCGCCATCACGGCATCCAACATTTCCCGGGCGCTGGTGACCTGGATGGTGGTGCCATGCTGAGGTGGCGTTAGCGCGGTCGGCCCGCTGATCAGGGTCACCTCAGCGCCCATTTCGATAGCCGCCTCGGCGATGGCATAGCCCATTTTGCCGGAGCTGAAGTTGGTAATGCCGCGAACCGGATCAATGGCTTCGATGGTGGGGCCTGCTGTAATCAACAAACGTTTGCCTGCCAGCACCCTGACGGGGCTGCAGCTCTGTAGCGCATCAACAATAGCTTGCGGCTCCAGCATGCGGCCCAGGCCGGTTTCGCCGCACGCCTGTTCACCGCTATCGGGGCCTATCAGGCGTACACCATCTTGCTGCAGTTGCGCGACATTGCGCTGGGTGGCGGGGTGTTCCCACATCTGGCGGTTCATGGCGGGTGCCACGATCAAGGGACAATCCCGCGCGAGGCATAAGGTTGAGAGCAAGTCATCTGCCGCCCCATGCACCAGCTTGGCCATGAAATCAGCGCTGGCGGGCGCGACCAGAATGGCATCGGCCTGACGCGAGAGCTCGATGTGCGGCATGCCGTTGGCAATGCGCTCATCCCACAAATCGGTATAGACGGGGCGTCCGGACAAGGCTTGCATGGTCAGGGGGGTAATAAAACGCGTTGCAGCAGAGGTCATCACCACATCCACCTGTATGCCTTGTTTGACCAGCAGGCGCACCAGTTCGGCGGTTTTATAGGCGGCAATCCCGCCTGTCATGCCGATAACCAGATGTTGAAATGGACGAGTCATGATAAATTCTTGAATGAATGGGTGCATTTTAATACAAATTACGGCAGGTCCAGCCTGCCGATTGCAGGATTTAAAACGGGGATGCAGGGTATGTGGCGAAAACTCAGGATATTTGTATTGCTGTTTGTGCTGGTCACCGTGGCCCAGCAAGCCTGGTTGAAAAATGGCCAGCCGGATTGGCACCGCACCCTGTATGTCACACTATACCCGGTTAATGCCGACCTCAGTGAAGCCTCCAATGTAGCGATACGCCGGCTGAGTCAGGAACAACTCGCGCAGATTGAAGAATACTTTGCCGAGCAGGGCCAGCGATACCATCTCGCGCTGGCACAGCCTTTTGCCGTGCATCTCGGGCCGGTGGTGGGCGATATTCCACCGCCGCCGCCGCGCAATGCCAGCATGCTCTCTACCATGGCGTGGAGTTTGCACTTTCGCTGGTGGACCTGGCGGCACAGTCCGCCCACGCCGGTAAAAGCGGATATTCGCTTGTATCTGCTGTACTTTGACGTTGCCGGCCATCCTACCTTGCCGCATTCCACCGCGCTCAGCAAAGGCCGGGTTGGTCTTGTTAATGTGTATGCCGACCCCGCGCAAACCGCGCAAAACAATATGGTCATTGCCCACGAGTTGCTGCATACCGTAGGTGCCCGCGATAAATATGACCTGACAAGCACGCAACCGCATTACCCAGAGGGATACGCCGAGCCGGATCGGCAGCCCTTGTATCCGCAACGCTTTGCTGAGCTGATGGCGGGACGCATCCCCGATAGCCAGCATGGCGCGCATATACCGGCAAATTTGTCACAGACGTTGGTGGGGGACCTCACAGCCAGGGAAATCGGATGGCAACCATGAGGAAACATAACGTATGGCAATTATTGATTGGCCGGAAGGGGAGCGTCCGCGCGAAAAGCTGCTGACGCAGGGCAGTGGTGCATTATCAGATGCCGAATTACTGGCGATTTTCTTGCGGGTGGGCGTTGTCGGCAAAAGTGCCGTTGATCTGGCGCGCGAGCTATTGCAGGTATTTGGCAGCCTGAATGGAATTTTTGCTGCCAGTCAGCAGCAGATCTCCCTGATCAAAGGCATGGGTAGCAGCAAATATGTGCAGTTGCAGGCCATTTTTGAGATGAGCCGGCGGGCATTGGCCGAGGAAATGCGCGCACGCGATGTCATGAATTCCCCGCAGCAGGTGCGTGATTTTCTCAGTCTCAAGCTGGGAGGCTTGCCGCGCGAAGTGTTTCTGGTGATGTTTCTGGATGCGCAAAACCGGGTGCTGGCATGCGAGGAGTTGTTTGCCGGCACCTTGACCCAGACAAGTGTGCATCCGCGCGAAATCGTCAAACGTGCCCTGCATTACAACGCGGGCGCAGTCATTCTTGCACACAACCACCCATCGGGTGTCGCCGAGCCTAGCAGGGCGGACGAAATGATCACGGCACAGCTGAAAACGGCGCTGGATCTGATCGATGTGCGCGTGCTGGATCATTTTGTGGTGGCAGGCAATGTCACCCTGTCGTTTGCAGAACGCGGGCTGCTTTAAGAGCACGCCTTGCTGCCAGGCTTTAACTCTCGGCTATGGGGGTGACGGTGACGCTGACATCCAGCTGCTGTGCACCCCCGCCGAGCACCACGCCGCGCATGGGAGAAATATCGCTGAAATCACGCCCCCAGGCGACGGTAATGTGATCGGTCTGCACCAAGCAATTGTTGGTCGGGTCAAAATCCACCCAGCCGATATCCGGGCAGTACACCGAAGCCCAGGCATGCGAGGCATCGGCGCCGATCAGGCGTTCCTGTCCTTCGGGTGGCGTGGTGAGGATATAACCGCTGACATAGCGGCAGGCCAGCCCCAGGCTACGCATGCAGGCAATCATCAAATGGGCAAAATCCTGGCATACGCCGCGGCGCCCGGCCAGCACGTCGGATAATGGCGTAGAAATGCTGGTGGCCTGATCATCAAACTCAAAATCCTGATAGATGCGCTGCGTCAGGTCCAGGGCCGCTTCCAGTAATGGCCGGCCAGGGGTAAAACTCGGCGCGGCATACTGCGCCAGCGTGTGATGGCGACCGGCCTTGGGCGAGCTGAACAGAAAGGCCTGTGCTTCCATGTGGGTGTTGTAATGCTGGGTAAGTGCGTCACGTACAGATTCCCATGACGGGCTTTGCGATAGAGAATCCGGCAACAGGCGCGGTAAAACCTCTACGGTGGATTCCGACACCACAGACAAGGTCTGGTGCGGGCTGTAAATGGAAAAATACAGACGGGCATTACCGAAATAATCCAGGCGCTGGGATGTTTCGCTGGGGTTGGGCGAAATGGTGATCTGGTGCGCCAGTGTATTCTGCCAGGCCAATACTCGCGGCGTCATGTGCAGCATGTGCTGCGATAGCGTCACATCGAAGTCGTACTGGTATTCGGTCTGGTGCTGGATGTGGTAGCGCATGGCAATCAGTTGGCCGTGGTATCCGAAAAGCTGAAAAAGCGATGCCCCAGCTGGGTGGAAATTTCCACGCTCGCCTGGTACGTCGCACTCAGCCAGGCCATCAGCTCCGGGCTGTTGTGATGGAACGATGCATCCACATCAAACGCGCGCAGGCTTTCCATGCGCTCCATCATGCGGCCTTCTCCTCCGCCGCCGTTATAGGTCGACGATATCTGCGACAGATATTTCACCAGCCCGCGCAACTGGAACATCATCGCATTCGGATTGTTTTCATCGATCAGCAAGAGGTAAAGCACCGGCAACCATTCTGGCTGCGCCGCATAGCGCGCGCGATAAGTGACGATGGAATCTGTCAGCTCCAGCAGCCAGTCCAGGCTGCTTTCGGCCGGCATGGCCAGTGCCTTTTGCAGCAGGATGCACAGGAACTGCAGGCGCTCGATGCGCCGCCCCAGCGATAAAAAGCGCCAGCCCTGATCGCGCGTCATGCTATCCAGCGTAAAGCCGGAAATGGTAACCAGCGAAGTATTGGTTTCATCCAGCACCGCCAGCGCCTCGCTCAGCGATGCCTGGGCATCGCGCTGGGCAAAGCGCAGATGCAGCTGGTTGATCAGGCGCCAATGATCGCCGGACAAGCGCTCGCGCAAACTGAAGGCCAGCTGGAAAAATTGCGTAATATGGCTGGCGAGGCTGGTGCTGTCATCAGCAAAAATGGCCGCGATCAGCAGGCATTCGATGGCATTCTCATCCTCGGCAAACAGGGGATAGTTGCTCTCGCCCTCTTCATCCTCTTCAGACGGCATCAGGTTATACCAGATGCACATGGCCTTGACGGTTGGCCACTCCACGGCGCGATGCTCGGGCGAAAAATCCAGCAGATAATGGATGGCGGTACGCAAGAGACGGGTGGCATGGTAGCTGCGCACCGAGTGACGGCCAAACCAGAACAGGTTTTCAATGACGCGGCTGGACAGGTGGATATTGTCATGCACCAGCCCGGCGCTGGAGGTGGTTTTGCGCAGCAGGCTGGGGGTATTGGGTTTGATATCGGGCGTGATCACCCAGGTATCTTTGCTGCAGCCGCTGCCCTGCATGGTAATCACGCGTTTATTGGCATTGCTGGCCACGCGAGTGAGCCCGCCCGGCATGACGATATAACCATTCGGCGTGGCACAGGCAAACACCCGCAGCCCGACCGACTGCGCCTGCATCTGCTGCAGCTGGCTATTCCAGACCGGGGCCTGCGATACTTTCACCAGCTCCTGCGCCAGGTAGTTTTCCGGGTTGGCGCGCAGCTGGGCAATCAGCTCTTCGCGCGCGGCGCCATCCAGATCCTGGCCGTAAATCATGATCTCGCGCGTATGCAGAAACGCATTCTTGATCAAAAGGCGGTCCAGATTGGCAATGACCGTTTCCAGCGCCTGCGGCTCGCCGCACCACCAGGTGGCCACCGACGGCAGCATCAGTGGTTGCTTGAGCAGATGCTGGCTCAATGCCGGCAAAAATCCCATCAGCGCGCCGGATTGCAGCACATTGCTGCCCAGGGTGTTGGCGAGCAGCACATGGCCGCGCCGCGCCACTTCAGTCAGCCCGGCAATGCCCAGCAGCGATTCGGCATTGAGCTCCAGCGGGTCGCAGTAAATATCATCCAGGCGCCGCAGAATGGCATGCACGGGTTTGAGCCCGGCCAGGGTTTTCAGCCAGACCACGCCTTCGCGTACAGTCAGGTCATTGCCCTGTACCAACGGGAAACCCAGGTAGCCCGCCAGGTAGGATTGCTCGTGATAAGTTTCATTGAAGGGCCCCGCTGTCAGGATCACAGTGAGCGGCTGCTCGCTGGGGCGCAGCGGTGCGATATTGGGATTGGCTTGCGATTGTCGGTAGGCACATTCGCGCCCCCAGTGCGCCAGACTATCGCGCAGGCTGGCAAAAAATCCGCTCAGGCGCTGAATGTTAAGGTCGCGAAACAGATCTGGAAATACGCTGGAAATCACCATGCGGTTTTCCAGCGCATAGCCGGTGCCTGCCGGCGCCTGTGTACGGTCAGAAACCACCCACCAGCGGCCATCGGCCGAGCGGGCGAGGTCAACTGCATACATGTGCAGGGCTACGCCGTCTGGCTGCGGAATACCATGACAGGGACGCAGGAATCCGGCGTTGCCGTGTATCAGTGCGGGCGGCAGCATGCCTTGCGCCATCAGAGTCTGTTCGCCGTAGATGTCGCGCAGCACGGTATTGAGGATAGTGGCGCGCTGGATCACGGCCGCTTCGATATGTGCCCATTCATCCTGCGGCAGGATAAAGGGCAATGGGTCGAGATCCCACGGGCGCTGGCCACCCTGGGTGTCGGCGTAGGCGTTATAAGTCAGGCCGTTTTCGTGTACCAGTCGACGCACGTTTTCCACGCGCTTGCGCATCTCGGCGGGCTCTTCGCCACTTAGCGAATCGATCAGTGGCTGCCAGTGAGGGCGCGGCGTTCCGGGCGATTGCAGCAACTCGTTATGCGAGTTTGCCACAAACGGGTATTCGTTCAGGATCGAAGACAGCATGGCGCAATATTAAACAGCTTGCCACCGCAGGTCGAGCGTAAACGGGAATTTCGGATTGCGCGGCTCTTCAGCAATCGATACCGGCCCCGGCGTATGTCCGTGGTCCCAGAAGCGGGTAAAGCGCCGAGCTTCGGCCTCGAAGGCATTGACCGGGAAGCTGTCGTAATTGCGTCCTCCCGGATGGCTGACGTGGTAAGTGCAGCCGCCGATAGCCCGCCCGCTCCAGGTATCCACCAGATCAAACACCAGCGGCACATGCGGGGCGATGGTCGGGTGCAAGGCCGACCATGGGCTCCAGGCGCGAAAACGTACCCCGGCCACATATTCCCCGGCTATGCCGGTTGCCTGCAGCGGCAGGGGTCTGCCATTGCAGGTGACGATATGCCGGCCATCGGTCAGGCCGCGCACGCGCAATTGCATGCGCTCGACCGAAGAATCCACATAGCGCGAGGTGCCGCCGCCGCTCATTTCCTCGCCCAGCACATTCCATGGCTCAATAGCCTGGCGCAGTTCCAGCTCAACACCGTGGTAATTCACCGTGCCATACCGCGGGAAACGGAATTCAACAAAAGGATCAAACCAGTGCTTTTCAAATGCATAGCCCGCAGCGCGCAGGTCGGCCACCACATCGCCGATATCCTGGGCAATGAAGTGCGGCAGCATCCAGCGGTCGTGCAGTTCAGTGCCCCAATGCACCAGCTTGCCCTGATAGGGTTTGCGCCAGAAATGCGCTACCAGCGCCCGTAGCAGCAACATCTGCAGCAGGCTCATGCGGGCATGCGGAGGCATTTCAAAAGCGCGGAATTCCACCAGGCCCAGACGGCCTGTCGGGCCATCCGGCGAGTAGAGTTTGTCGATGGAAAATTCCGAGCGATGCGTATTGCCGGTGAGATCCACCAGCAGATTGCGCAGCAGGCGGTCGACCAGCCAGGGCCGCTCACTTTCCTTGGCATCCGGCAATACCTTGTCCATCTGCTGAAAAGCAATCGCCAGTTCATAGAGATTATCGTCACGCGCCTCATCCACGCGCGGTGCCTGGCTGGTGGGGCCGATAAAGGTGCCGGAGAACAGATACGACAGGGCCGGGTGGTTTTGCCAGTAAGTGATCAGGCTTTTCAGCACATCCGGCCGGCGTAGCATGGGGCTGTCCGCCGGGGTGGCGCCGCCCAGCGTGGCATGATTGCCGCCGCCTGTGCCGGTATGGCGGCCATCCAGCATGAATTTTTCGGTGCCCAGCCTTGTCTGGCGGGCTTCTTCATAGAGCGTGGTGACGTTATCCACCAGCTCCTGCCAGTTGGATGCCGGATGTATATTCACTTCGATCACGCCCGGGTCGGGGGTGACACTGAGCGATTTGATACGCGGGTCGCGGGGCGGTGGATACCCTTCCAGCCACAGCTTGAGTTGATGTTTGGCCGCGGTGGCTTCGATGGCGGCGAGCAGGGTCAGGTAGTCCTCAATGCGGGAGATGGGCGGCATGAAGACATGCAGCCTGCCGCCGCGCACTTCCACGCAAAGAGCGGTGTGTACCACTTCGCGTGCTTCGGGCTTGAGACTGGCCTTGCCCGCTTTGCTTCTAGCCAGTGGTTTCGCTGGCAGGTCATCCTTGGCGGCAAACGGGTCAACCGCAAACTCCGGCTCGACATCGTCCGGCAGCACCCAGGGCAGGGAGGCGAGTGGCAGGCGCAGCCCCATGGGCGAGTCGCCACTCAACAGATAAAGATGCTCGCGGCGCAACGGCCATTTGCTGGTGCGCCAAGTGGTGGTGTTGCGCGTGGATTCCGGCTTGAGCGGAATCACATAACCGGCGACCTTGCCCAGGCCAACTTCCAGCAGTTGCGCCAGGCGCTTGCGTTCCTCGCTGGCGCCGAGGTCAGCCTGCAAGGGGTCAATATTGTCTGGCAGACGCTGCTCCAGCACCGCTTGCTGCATGACATCCTCATAGGCTGCCAGCATGCAGGCGGCAGGCAGGCCCAGGGTTTCTACCAGGCTGGTAGCAAATTGCTCAGCTTCGCGCACATCATATTTTTCCGCCTGACCATCGGTGGAGAACAACGCGGGGTCATTCCACATGGGCGTACCATCGGCGCGCCAATACATATTGATCGCCCAGCGCGGCAAAGGCTCGCCTGGGTACCATTTGCCCTGTCCATAATGCAGCATGCCGCCCTGGGTAAAGCGTTCTTTAAGACGCAATGCCAGCTTGCCTGCCAGCTCGCGCTTTTTGTCGCCATGCGCCTGGGTATTCCACTCGGGGCCATCCATGTCATCAATGGAAACAAAGGTAGGCTCGCCGCCCTGGGTCAGGCGTACATCCTGTTTTTCCAGATCGCGGTCTACTTGCTGGCCGATCTGGTTTATCTTCTGCCAGTCTTCTTCGCTATAGGGTTTGGTTACGCGCGGGTCTTCGTGGATGCGGGTCACGCTCATTTCATGATGAAAAGTGACCTCGGCAATATCGGTAAAGCCGGTCACCGGCGCCGCCGAGGCGGGCATCGCGGTGCAGGCCAGCGGTATATGCCCTTCGCCCGCCAAGAGGCCGGAGGTCGGGTCCAGGCCTATCCATCCGGCCCCGGGAATATAAACCTCGGTCCAGGCATGCAGGTCGGTAAAGTCCACTTCAGTACCGCTGGGGCCATCCAGCGCCTTGATATCGGCGGTGAGCTGAATCAGGTAACCGGATACAAATCGGGCAGCCAGGCCCAGGTGACGCAGAATTTGCACCAAAAGCCAGGCGCTATCGCGACAGGATCCACTACGTTTTTCCAGCGTTTCTTCCGGCGTCTGCACACCGGGTTCCATGCGCACCAGATAGCCTATGTCGCCTTGCAGGCGCTGGTTGATGGCAACCAGGAAATTGGCAATGCTGAGGGGGGCCGTCAATAACTGGTGGCGAGTATCGTCCAGCCATTTGGCGAGCCTGGGGCCCGCCGCTTCGGCTTTCAGGTAGGGAGCGAGTTCGTACTCCAGTTGTTCGGTATAGGCAAAGGGGAACTGCTCGGCATATTTTTCCACGAAAAAATCAAAGGGATTGATGACCGTCATGTCGGCCACCAGGGTCACCGTGAAATCCAGCTGGGTGACTTTTTCAGGGAAGACAAACCGCGCAATGTAATTGCCGTAAGGGTCCTGCTGCCAGTTGATAAAGTGTTTTTCCGGATTCACCGTCAGCGAATACGACAACACCGGTGTACGGGCATGCGCCGCCGGCTTGAGCCGGACTTCGTGCGGGGAAAGATTAACCAGGCGGTCAAAGGTGTAGCTGGTCTTGTGGTGCAGTGCAACGCGTATAGCCATGCGAATCCTTCACAACTAATTCTTGGGTGACGAACGTTCCTGGATGTATCCGTTCGCAGGCCAGCAAGGCCCGCCATGAGCATGAACACCAGCATGAACCATGCCAGCGATTGAGAGGTAAACTTGCTTCAAGGCCTGATGATGGCCGCCGGAACGCTGAGGCATTCCATTAGTGAGGACTAACTTGACAAACGCTAAACGCCAGCCGATGTGAGGGTAATGCCCTCCAGCACGAGTCACTGAAGGGCGTATGAGGATATGAGACTACCGGCCTTTGCCGCTCATGGAGCCGCGGTTGTAGTCCTTGTCGCCTTGAGGAATACAGCGACCAAAGCCGAGAAAGCCACCTTGCATATTGGAAGGGCAGCCCTGGTTTTCAGGGAATTGCTTGGCGATTTCCTTTGCTTCTGCGGCCTTCGCCGTATCCACGAACTCCCAGCGGCCGTTCGGATGCAGCACTACCTTTTCGCCTTTGTCCGTGGTGCCGATGATGTCTTGTGGCTCGCCATCGGCATGAGCAAAAGGCGAGAGGGCGGCCAGCAACAGGCCGAGATAGATGACTTTCATGGATTGTCCTTATGGTTAAGCGGCAGTTCTGCCGTGCAGTTGTACCAGTTTTTTCAGCTCGGGCACGCAGGAACCGCATTGCGTACCGCATTTCAGTTTGTTTTGCAGGGTAATGAAATCAGCGCCCATCTGTATGGTATCAATAATTTCGTTCTCTGCCACATTGAGACAATTGCAGACGATCTTGCCGCGACTCCTCTGGCCGGTAGGCGGCGCACTCAATGGCGCCAGCGCCCAGCGCCGCAAAGCATCGCTGAACTGGCCTTCGGTCATGATTTCGCGCAGCCATTCGGCGGCCAGGGTTTCGCCGATCAGGCGCACGCCGGTCACTTGCTGGCTGCCGCTGGCGGGGTCGGGCTCCACCAGAATCCGCTTGCTGATGCCGCGCCGCGCATCCTGATAGTTGAGCATGGGCGCACCTTCTGTCATCCCCAGCAGCTGATCCAGCGCATCAATCACGGCGCTGTCGGGCGCCGCATGGTGTGCCGCCTGCAGCACCACCATGCCATTGCCGCGCCCATACAAGCCACAGCTGGCATAGTCAAAATGTGGCAGCAACTGGCGTATCTGCTCCAATAATTGCATGTCCTGGCAATTGCGCATTACGGTCATTTGCCATGGCAGGTCGATTTTTTCCAGCTTGACGGCAGTGTGCTTGAGTTCAGGCTGGCGCGAGGTTGGGTCAAAGGCCGAGGGCATGAGGGCATTGCACCCCAGGCCCTTCATGAATTGGCTGCCCCAGTGCATGGGGATAAAACTCTGCGCAGGCTGGATTTCATCCGAAGGCTGCGCGCGCAGTGTCAGGCTGCCCCGCTTGTTGCTGACTTTCACCAGATCACCCGGCTTGATGCCACGGCGCTCCATATCGTTCTGGTTCAGCGAAATAACCGGCTCATCCACATGGTTGAACAGCTGGGCCACGGTCCCGGTGCGGCTCATGCCATGCCACTGATCACGCAGGCGACCAGTCAGCAAGTGCAGCGGTTGCCGGGCATCGGTCTTGTCGGCCGTGGGTTTGTAATGCGCGATATGAAATTGCGCGCGACCATCCGGTTTGGGGAAAATACCATCGCTGTATAAGCGTGGTAAGCCAGTGCTCACCTTCTCGATAAACGGCCATTGCTGGGGGCCTCGTGTATCCAGCAGCGCATAACTAAGGCCGGTGATATCCAGATCGCGACCGCGTGTGGATTCGCGGTGCTCATTGAAAATCCTCTCTGGCGTGGGGTAATCGAACAAGGTGCCGGCCTTGCCCAGGCGCTGCTCCAGACGCTGCGCAAAGTCGACGACGATCTCCCAGTCATGGCGTGCGGCGCCGGGTTTGGCCACCGCAGGGGTGATATGGGTAATGCGCCGCTCCGAGTTGGTGACAGTGCCTTCTTTTTCTCCCCAGCTGGTGGCCGGCAGGACCACATCGGCATAGATATTCGTATCGGTATTGCCATACGCATCCTGCAATACCACCAGTTCGGCATTGTCCAGCGCTGCCCTGACCTGGTTAAGGTCAGGCATGGAATGCGCCGGATTGGTGCAGGCAATCCAGATTGCCTTGATTTCGCCTGATTTCAGGGCATCGAACATTTCGACGGCTGTTTTGCCCGGCGCTGCAGGTACATCGTCTATCCCCCACAGCGTGGCGACTTCGGCGCGGTGCTGGGGATTTTGCAGATCGCGATGAGCGGAGAGCAGATTGGCCATGCCGCCGACTTCGCGGCCGCCCATGGCATTGGGCTGGCCGGTCAGCGAAAACGGACCCGCACCGGGTTTGCCTATCTGCCCGGTGGCGAGATGCAGGTTTATCAGCGCCGCATTTTTATCACTGCCGTGGATGGACTGATTAAGACCCATGCAATACATGGACAACGCCGGGCCGCGCCCAAACCACTTGGCCGCGGTGACCAGATCGGCTTCGCGTATGCCGCAGATATCCGCCACCATCTTGGGCGTGTATTCGCGCACGGTTTCCTTGAGGGCATCAAAGCCGTTGGTATGGTCACGGATAAACGCCTGATCGAGCAGGCCCTCCCAAAGCAGAATATGCAGCATGCCATTAAACAGGGCGACGTCGGTGCCGGGCTGGATCGCCAGATGCAAATCGGCAAAGGTAGCGGTATCGGTGCGACGCGGGTCTACCACCACGATTTTCATATCCGGATTGCGCGCTTTGGCATCTTCGATACGACGGAAAATGATGGGGTGGGCATAGGCGGTATTGGAGCCGGCGATGAAGAGGCAACCGGTGTGGTCAATATCTTCATAGCAGGCGGGTGGCGCATCTGCCCCTAGCGTCAGTTTGTACCCACTCACTGCGGAACTCATGCACAGCCTGGAGTTTGTGTCGACATTGTTGGTGCCGATCAGGCCTTTGGCCAGCTTGTTGAAGACGTAATAATCCTCGGTCAGCAGCTGGCCGGAGATGTAAAACGCCACGCTGTCTGGCCCATGCTGGCGTATGGTGTCGGCAAAGCGGTCGGCCACATGGTCAAGCGCGGTGTCCCAATCGGTTGGCTGGCGCGGTGCCTGGCGGCTGGTGCGCAATTCGGGTTGCAATACGCGCGTATCCAGCTTGGCGGTGAGGTGCAGCGTGGAGCCTTTGGTGCACAGGCGGCCAAAATTGGCCGGATGGTCAGGGTCGCCACGCACGCCGGTGATGCGGTCATCTTCGCTGGTGATGATGACGCCGCAGCCGACGCCGCAATAACAACAGGTGGATCTGGTTTCTTTTAGCATGATTCTAGGTACCGCTGGTTAATGCCAATGCCACATGGCAAGGCTGGAGGCAACGCCGCTGTGCTGCATGCGAAGCACGCATCAAAGTCAGCATGGCGCATGCTTGTTTCAACCTTGTCATGTCTGCATCGCATGATCAAAAGCCCGGGCAGGGTGCTTGGTTTTTCAGGACGGAATGTCCAGGAACACCATGCCATCTTCCACCTTCACGGCGAAGCAGGCGGTTTCACCGACATCCGGCTCTTCGGCCTTTCCATCAATCAGGCTGATTTTCCAGCTATGCAGCGGGCAGGCCACCTTGTCACCATACACAATCCCTTGCGACAGCGGGCCACCTTTATGCGGGCAGCTGTTGTTGAGGGCAAACACGCGGTCATCTTCGGTGCGAAAGACGCCGATATCGCCTTTGGCCGTGCGCACCACGCGCGAACCCAGTTTGGGGATATCCGTCAGGGGGGCAATTTTGGTCCAGGTACTCATAAAAAACTCCAAATCAAGAGATGACAACGCAACAACATAAAACACAATCTTTAAGTTGGCCCGGCAGGCGTCAGCCTGCGGAGCCGAATATATTGCCGTGGCATGGACACAGCATCAGGACACAATCAACAGATACAGCAGCATGAAATTCACCATCAGCGATACCAGCGCAATCCACTGCCATTTGACCAGTCGCGCCCGCGCAATCAACGGCGTGCGCGGTGGTGGCAGGATGGGTCGCGTTTCGCCGATTTCCAGCGCCAGCAGCATTTCCTCCGCGGTTTCAAAGCGGTGCTCCGGCAGCCGCGCTACGGCTTTCAGCAAGATGTTTTCAAGCCAACGCGGGATTTCCGGCCGGTAACGCGTCGGCGGCACCGGCTCGCCAAAGCGCGGATGCTGAAAAGGCTCAATTTCGCCATACGGGTATTTGCGCGTCAGCAGGTAATACAGGGTGACCCCCGCCGCATAGAGATCGCTGCTGATCGAGGCGCTTGCACCATCAAACAGTTCCGGCGCCATGAAACTCGGCGTGCCGGGGTTATCCATGCTGGCGATATGGCCGGTGGCCGGGCTCAGCGCCACGCCCAGATCCAGAATACGCAGGCGCTGATCCATGGCCATATGCAGATTGGCGGGCTTGATGTCGCGATGCAGAATCTGCAAGCGGTGCAGGGCCCCCAGCCCGCGTAACAGCGCAATGCCGATACCGGTGATGCCGGCGGTGGTGAAGTGGTGACCATTTTCCAGCCGATGTTGCAGCGTGGCACCTTCATGCCAGCTCATCACGTAATACAGCTGGCTGCGCTGTTCGGCGGTCAGCGGCAGCACTTGCGGCAGATATTGCGATACCACGCGCTTCGCCAGCCACTCTTCATTCAATAAGGCCTGGCAGCTATCGCGATCTTCCGCCAGCAAGGGTTGCAACGTCTTCAGCACCCACAGCTGGCCGGTAATGCGGTGGCGAACTTTGTATATCAGGCTGGCACGCGATTCATGCAGCAAGCTCAGCACTTCAAACTGGTCTATCACCTCGCCTGCTTTCAGCTTGGGTGGCACCCGCAAGTGGCGGTGCTCGGCCAATAGGTCGGTGAGTGTTTCCTCACCCAGTTGCACCACGTGGGCCGCCAGCACGGTGGCATTGTCGTGGCCGCCCTGGGCAATCGCCAATCGGGTCAGTTCATCGCAGATCAGTTGCGGGTTATCGTAAAGCCCCATCACATGATGTAGCGTCGCCTGGTCCAGTACATCCCACACGCCATCGCTCATCAGCGCATACACATCACCCACCTGCAACGCGCCATCGGCATAATCCACCGACAAATGCTGATCGAGCCCGATGGCGCGTTTCAGCACATGACGCATGTCGGGGCGCTCCCACACATGGTCAGTGGTGAGTTGTTGCAGTTCGCCATTGCGCAGGCGGTAAATGCGGGTATCGCCCACATGCGCTGAGTAAAAGCGCTGACCGCGAAACACCATCAGCGAAAGCGTGCTGGCCATGCCAGCAAAATCCTTGTGCTGGGCGGCTTGCGCCAGCAGCCAGCGGTTGGCGGCAGTGATCACCTTGTCCAGCGCGCTATGCACTTCCCAGGTGTCGGGCGTGGCGTAGTAGTCGGAGAGGATGCTGCGTACGGTCATTTCAGCGGCTTCGCGCCCGCCCGCATTGCCACTCACGCCATCGGCCAGGGCGATCATGGCGCCCTTGGTCTGCAACTGCATGCCGACCGGCGTGACCATGCCCGCAAAATCCTCATTGCGTTCACGCGGGCCGGTGGCCGTGCTCTGGCCGAATAGCAACTGCAGCGACATGAAATCCTATACCTTGGCCGACGTTACTGCCGCCGAGCCCCAGGTGGTGCGCCAGCGTTTCTTGACGCGCGTGAGCCCGAGTACCGCCAGGATAGCCAGGCCAGCAAATACCATGAGCCCGATCTGATAACTGCCGGTGACCTGCTTGGAATAACCCAGGCTGGAAGCCAGATAGAAGCCCCCCACGCCACCGGCCATGCCGACCAGGCCGGTCATCACGCCGATTTCTTTGCGGAAGCGTTGCGGCACCAGCTGAAACACGGCGCCATTGCCCATGCCGAGGGCGAGCATAGCGGCGATTACTACAGCCAGCCCCATCAATTGTTGCGCCGGGCCGAAGCTCAGCACGAAGAGGAACAAGGCGGCGACGATATACATCACCGTCAGCGTACGGATGCCACCGATGCGGTCGGCCAGATTGCCGCCCAGCGGGCGCACCAGAGAACCAGCAAACACACAGGCGGCGGTAAAGTAGCCGGCATGTACCGGGGACAAGCCATACTGGTCATGGAAATAAATGGTGAGCGAGGACGCCATGCCGACAAACCCGCCAAAGGTCACGCTGTAAAAGAACATAAACCACCAGGCATCGCGGTCTTTCAGCACGGCCAAATACTGGCTGATGGACTTGGCGGCTGGCGCATCCGGCGCATCCTTGGCAAATATCAGGTACACCACCAGGGCAAATGCCAAAGGAATCAGCGCCAGGCCGAAGACATTGTTCCAGCCATAGGCAATCGCCAGACCGGGAGCAAATAGTGCTGCCAGCGCCGTACCGGAATTACCGGCACCGGCAATGCCCAGCGCCGTGCCCTGATGCTCAGGCGGATACCAACGCGACGCCAGCGGCAGCGCCACGGCAAACGCGGCACCGGCAAAACCCAGAAACACGCCCAGCAGCAAGGTGTGCTGGTAACTATGTACGCCGTGCAACCAGGCGACCAGCAAGGCAGAGATCACGATCAGCTGGCCGATCAGCCCGGCTTTTTTCGGTTTGATCTGGTCTACCAGCACGCCCATGACGATGCGCAACAACGCGCCGGTGAGTACCGGCGTGGCGACCATCAGGCCTTTTTGGGCGGGTGTGAGTTGCAGATCAGCGGCGATCTGCACCGCCAGTGGCCCCAGCAATACCCAGACCATAAAGCTCAGGTCAAAGTACAGAAAGGATGAAAACAGGGTGGGCTTGTGCCCGGCCTGCCAGAAACTTTTTTGCATGCGATTCTCCTCAGCAATACCGGGTGTCAGCGCTGGCCCATGCTACCCCAAGGCAGACCGGCCAGCGTGGCACACGATGCATTAAACAGTGATGGTGTCGAATTCCTTGTGCGTATCGCGCTGGTTGGCGCGCTCGGCCCAAGGGTCAGTGGCACCTTGCAGCGCATACAAGAGACGCTCATACGCGGCCTTGCGGCCCTCGGCATCTTCCAGAATGCGCTTCTTCACATAATCCAGGCCCACACGCTCCAGCCAGTGCACGGTGCGGTCCAGATAGCGGGCTTCCTCGCGGTAAATCTGGATAAAGGCGCCGGAATACTCGATGACTTCTTCCGCGGTTTTTACCTTGCACAGGAACTGGGCGACCTCGGTCTTGATGCCGCCGTTGCCGCCGACATAAATTTCCCAACCGGAATCCACGCCGATCACGCCCACATCCTTGATGCCGGATTCCGCGCAGTTGCGCGGGCAGCCGGAGACGGCAAACTTCACCTTGTGCGGTGCCCACATGTGGTCAAAGGCTTTTTCAATATCAATGCCCAGCTGGGTGGAATTCTGCGTGCCAAAGCGGCAGAATTCGGAGCCCACACAGGTTTTCACCGTGCGGATGCTCTTGCCGTAGGCATAGCCGGACGGCATGTCGAGGTCTTTCCACATGTCCAGCAGGTCTTCTTTCTTTACGCCTAGCAAGTCGATACGCTGGCCGCCGGTGACCTTGACCATGGGCACGGCGTATTTGTCGGCGACATCGGCAATCTTGCGCAGCTGGTCGGACGTGGTGACGCCGCCATACATGCGCGGCACCACCGAATAAGTGCCGTCCTTCTGGATATTGGCGTGCACGCGTTCGTTGATAAAGCGCGATTGCGGATCATCCTTGGCTTCATGCGGCCAAGTGGAAATCAGGTAATAGTTCAGTGCCGGACGGCAGGTGGCGCAGCCGTTGGGCGTGCGCCAGCCCAGGTTGCGGTAGACCGCGTCGTGCGTGAGGTAGTGTTCCTTCTTGATGGCCTCGCGCACCTCCTGGTGGTTGGCATCGGTGCAGCCGCACACCGCCTTCTTCTTGGGCGTGGCCGAGTAGTCGCCGCCGGCGGTGAACATCAGGATCTGCTCTACGAGGCCGGTGCAGGAGCCGCAGCTGGCGCTGGCCTTGGTGTGCTTCTTGACCTCGTCCAGC
>DATMSO010000005.1:0-47705 GCA_035565335.1 Methylovorus sp. | reverse complement strand
ATCAGGAAGTTACGGCCGTAACCGTCTTTTACCTTAACGATGTCACCGAGGTTACCCAGGTTAACGACTTTTTCCAACAGAATAACTTGCATGACGTATCCCCTTAGTGCTTATCGGTGTATGGCAGCAGCGCCAGGAAACGGGCGCGCTTGACGGCGGTGGTCAGCTGACGCTGATAACGGGCCTTGGTGCCGGTAATGCGTGCAGGGATGATCTTGCCGTTTTCGTTGATGAAATCTTTGAGCAGATCTACATCTTTGTAGTCTACTTCTTTAATGCCCTCTGCCGAGAAACGGCAGTAGCGGCGGCGTTTGAACATATCACGTGCCATGATGAACCTCTTTCTAAATTCAGATTATCTCTAATGTAGTAATGTGCAATACCAGCTGCGTGCTTTTCATGCTGCGCTTGGCAAGGAAACCGGCCGCTTTGGCTTTGGTACCTACCTTGAGGTGCTTGTGCTGCTCTGCGATGGGTCCCATCACAATCACGGGCACGGCACACTCGACTCTGCGCTGCATGCCTGCTTCGGATTTTTCCGAAAGATGCTGCAGGGTAAAACTCAACAACGGTATTCCTGCTGGCGTGTAACGAAGCTCTGCAATCTGCACCACTTCGCCCGCGATGACTAACTGATTAGCCTCCAGCGTGGTAGAACTCAATTAAGCAGCAGCTTCCTCAGCAGGAGCGGCTTCATCCTTGCCCAGCAATGACTTGGACTTTTCTTCCTTCATCATGGGGGATGGAGCAACAACAGCTTCTTTGGTCGCAATGGTCAGATGACGCAGAACGGCGTCATTGAACTTGAATGCATGCTCAAGCTCTTCCAGCACGGTTTGATTGCATTCGATATTCATCAGCACGTAGTGTGCCTTGTGAATTTTCTGGATAGGGTAAGCCAGTTGACGACGGCCCCAGTCTTCCAGACGGTGGATAGCGCCGCCGTTGGAAGTTACCAGGGTACGGTAACGCTCGATCATGGCTGGCACTTGTTCGCTCTGGTCCGGATGGACGATGAACACTACTTCATAATGTCGCATAAACACTCCTTTTGGGTTAGCAGCCTCCCGTTTGCGACAACGGTAAGGCAAGGTGGAAAGCCCGCGATTATAGCGGGTATCCGAACCCAAGACAATGTTTTTGCGGCTTTATTGCTCGATCAGGACCTTCCCGCGCGGATTATCCGGTATTGCGCAGCCCGGCGGCAATGCCATTAATGGTGAGATGTATCGCCAGCTTGACCCTATCGTTGGTCGCCCCCTGGCGATATTGCCGGATAAGCTCGACCTGCAGGTGGTTGAGCGGATCCAGGTATGGCAGGCGATTCTGTATGGAATTGGCCAGCGCCGGATTGCTGCTCAAGCGCTCGGTGCTGTTCAACAGCAGGTTCAGCGATTCGGTCGTCAACTCATACTCGCGCTCGATGGCGGCAAAAATACCCTCTCGCAGCTTTTTATCGGGCACCAGCATGGAGTAGCGCTGCGCCACGGCAAGATCGGTCTTGGCCAGCACCATATCCACATTGGCAATCAAGCTGCGAAACAGCGGCCATTGCTCCAGCATGTCATGCAGGGTTTTCAGCCGGGTCGGCTGCAGCTTGTCTTCCACGAACAGATACTCATGAATGGCGCTGCCGACGCCAAACCAGCCAGGCAGTAGCAAGCGGCATTGCCCCCAGGAGAATCCCCAGGGAATGGCACGCAAATCCTCGATGCGTTGGGTGGCCTTGCGCGAGGCGGGACGGCTGCCAATATTGAGCTCGGCGATTTCCGAAATGGGCGTGGCATTGAAGAAATATTCGGCAAAGCCCGCGGTTTCATAGACCAGGGTACGGTAGGCCGTCATGGCCGTGGCCGACAGGCCTTCCATGATGATCTCGAACGACCGGCGCTTTTTTGCCAGTAAAGGGTCGGGCGGAAACAGCGAACCATCAATGGTGGCTGCTACCAGCGTTTCCAGATGCTGACGCCCTACCCTGGGCTCCGAGTATTTATTGGCGATGATTTCACCTTGCTCAGTCAGGCGTATCTGCCCATCTACCGTGCCTTGCGGTTGCGCCATGATGGCCTGGTAGGTAGGGCCGCCGCCCCGGCCCACGGTGCCGCCGCGGCCATGGAACAGCCGCAGGCGTATATTAGCCTGCCGGAACAACTCCACCAGCGAGATTTCGGCTTTGTATAGCTCCCAGTTCGAGGTGAGGAAACCGCCATCCTTATTGCTATCCGAATAGCCCAGCATGATTTCCTGCTCATTGCCCTGATGGCGCAACAGATGGCGGATTCCCAGCAGACTCAGCCATTGCCCCATGATCATGGGCGCATGGCGCAGATCGGCAATGGTTTCAAACAAGGGCACGATATTGAGGTCCATCTGCACCTTGGCCGAGCCCCAGACCCCGCGCAACATACCGGTCTCCTTCTGCAGCAGCGCCACTTCGAGCAGGTCTGACAGAGTCTCGGTATGGGAAATGATGTATTGGCGGATAGCACGCTTGCCATAGCCTGCGCGAATGCCACGGGCTTTTTGCAAGACTTCCATTTCCGACTGCACCAGCTCGGAATACTGTTGAAACGGCGAAAACAGCAGCCGCGGCTGCTTGAGCTCTTCCAGCAGCACCTCGACCTTTTCGTCCTCATCCAGTGCGGCGTAGTTGAAATCATGCCCGGCTTTCAAAAACAGCTCCTTGATCACTAGCTCGTGTACATCGGAGCTTTGGCGCAGATCCACCGTCGCCAGGTGAAAGCCAAAGGTCTCGATGGCCTTGATCAGCTTGCCCAGCCGCGGGTAAATGAGCGCCTCGCCTTGCTGACTTTGCAGGGAATCGGCAATGACATTCATATCCGCCAGCAAAGCCTCGGCGCAGGTGTAGGGAATGGCGCTAATCTCGCGGCGCACATCACCGCGCTCGTTTACCAGCAGCTTGGCCGTTTGCGCCAGACGGGCGTGTATGCCATTGAGTGCGAGCCGATAGGTTTCATCCTGGCGATGCAATGACTGCTCGCCAGAGGCCTCCGCCAGCTTGACCAGCGCAGGCGTCACCCCCACCAGCCGCGTAGACAGAGAAAGCTCGGAACGCAAGGCCTCCACCTGCTCCAGATAATAGGAAAATGCCGTGGCCGACTGCTGAATAATCGCCTGCTCCAGCGTAGCGCCATTAACGAAAGGATTGCCATCGCGATCGCCACCTATCCAGCTCCCCATCTGCAAAAACGATGGCAGCTTGTAATCCGGGCTCAATTTATCGGCGAACACCTGGCGCAGGTCATTTTCAAAATCCTGCATCAGCTCGGGGATCACCTGCAAAAAGGTCATGCGGTAATAGCTCAAGGCATTTTCGATTTCATTGGCCACCGTGAGCTTGCTGAACCGCAAAATGCGGGTTTGCCACAAAGTGGTAATGGCGCCGACGATCATGCGCTCATTGCGCTCGGCCTCGCGCATGGACACCACATTGCCTTTTTCGGCCAGCAACAGCGACAGCGCGCGCTCAGTATCCAGAATGCTTTTACGCTGCACCTCGGTGGGATGCGCAGTCAGCACTGGTGAAATCAGCGCATTGGCAAAAAAATCGCCTATTTCGGCGGCGGCCAGATCACTCGCCGCAAGCTTGTTTAACGAATGGGTCAGCATACCCGGCACGGCCTGGTCTTCTACCAGCCGGCTTTGCTGGTGCGCGTGCAAGTCTTCGGCAATATTGACTAGATGCTTGAAGTAGCTGAAGGCGCGTATGACGGGAATCGCCTGCTCAACCGTCAAGGTCTTCAGCAGTTTTTCCAGGCTCTGAGCCGCCTTGGCATTACCATGACGATGGAAGTTGACCGCCGCGGTCCGTATCGCCTCAATCCGCTCAAAGGTTGTTTCCCCTTCTTTGCTTTTGATGACCTCGCCCAGCACGCGGCCCAGATAGCGGATATTCTCACGCAACAGCTTTTCGTTATGGCTATAAATCCGGCTTGTCATTCCACGCTCCCCAGTCACCTTCACTCTTCAATTCAGCTTTTACATGCCTGTACGGCTTTACGGTGGTTGAAGCAATAAACGAACCAAATCCGCCCGCAAGCCAACCGCATCTAATTGCAACAGAAATGCCTCTATAATGAAACCAGACCCATCAGCCAAGGAGCCCCTTTTGACCCCGACGTCCATTCAGATAACCGCTGCCATCATTTTTGCCCTTGCGCTTATCCATACATTCAGCGCCAAACTCTTTGAAAGCCTGGCGCACCGCCACCCACGCCATTCAGGACTGCTGCATCTGCTGGGCGAGGTAGAAGTTGTGTTCGGATTCTGGGCTTTTATACTGATCGGCCTCATGGCCATCATGGCCGGTGGCGAAGAAGCCATTCACTATGCTGAATCGCGCCATTACACCGAGCCCCTGTTTGTATTTGTGGTCATGGTGGTTGCGGCCTCCAAGCCGATACTCCAAGCGGTACAACAAAGCGTGGCACTGCTGGCGCGGCTGATGCCAATCCAGACCGCCGTGGCGCAGGCCTGGCTCAGCCTGGCCATCGTGCCTCTGGTGGGCTCCTTCATTACCGAGCCTGCCGCCATGACACTGGCGGCCCTGATGCTGGCGCCGCAGGTGTTTCGTCAGGGTATGCCGGAATGGCTGAAATACGCCGCCCTTGGCGTACTGTTCGTCAATATCTCCATCGGCGGCACGCTGACCTCATTCGCCGCGCCGCCGGTATTGATGGTTGCCGCCACCTGGCAATGGGACAGCGCATTCATGATGGCGCATTTCGGCTGGAAAGCCGCGCTGGCGGTCATATTCAATGCCACCGTGATTACCTTTATGCTGCGCAGGCATCTGACCCAGCTGCCTGCCGCAGAAACCAGCGTAAGCCAGAGAGCGCCTTTGCTGGTTTCCGGCATTCACTTCCTGTTTTTGGCTGGCGTGGTTATTTTTGCCCACCACACGGTGATCTTCATGGGCCTGTTCCTGCTGTTCCTGGGGTTCACCCAGGCCTATGAGCGTTATCAAAACCCATTGATCCTGAAAGAAGGCCTACTGGTAGGGTTCTTCCTGGCCGGGCTGGTCGTGCTGGGCGGCATGCAGCAATGGTGGCTGCAACCTATCGTGGCAAGCCTGGAGCCGGTCGCGCTGTTCTTCGGTGCGGTCGCCCTGACGGCTGTGACCGATAACGCAGCACTGACCTACCTGGGATCGCTGATTATGGGCATTTCGGAGGAATCCAAATACATGCTGGTGGCCGGTGCTGTTGCTGGTGGCGGCCTCACCGTCATCGCCAATGCGCCCAATCCTGCCGGGGTAGCCTTGTTGAAAAATGGCTTTCAGGATGCCTCCATCGGGGCTGGGCAATTATTGCTGGGCGCCTTGCCGCCGACCATGGTGGCGATTGTATGTTTGTTCATGCTCTAAACAAGTGCAAAGCCACCATGACCGGTGCGTTTTTAGCTATGTCCGCCCGGCTTGCCCGATCACGGGGGCGTCAGTATGATGATTTGCGACGCCACCTGGTGGCGGGTTAATGATTCCATGGCGTCTCTGCGCCTATTTCGATGAAAGTCGCTCGCTTGCGTATTCTTTTTGTTAGCTCTGAAGCTCATCCCCTGATCAAAACCGGCGGCCTGGCTGATGTCAGTGGCTCTCTTCCCGCGGCCCTGCGCGATCAGGGCGAAGATGTGAAGTTACTGATTCCCGGCTACCCCTCAGTCATGAAGAAAATGCTGGACCAGCACAAACTGCTGGAGCTCACCGATCTGCCCTACGTCGGCCGCGCCAGTCTGGTATCGGGCACCATGCCGGATACCGGCATCCAAGTGCTGGCGATAGACTGCCCCAGCCTGTATCAGCGTGCCGGCAATCCATATCTGGATACCACCGGACGCGACTGGGAAGATAATCCGGTACGTTTTGGCGTGCTATCCATGATTGCCGCGCGCCTGGGCTGCAGCGACAGTCCCATGCCTGACTGGATTCCCGATATCGTGCAATGCAACGACTGGCAAACCGGGCTTACCCCGGCTTACATGCAGTTTCATGTGCGCGAAACGCCAGGCGTGCAACGCGCGCGCTGCGTGTTCGGCATCCACAACCTCGCCTTTCAGGGCTGTTTTCCGCAGGAGTGGGTAGCGCGCCTAGGCCTGCCGCCGGACAGTTACCAGATGCAGGGGCTGGAGTATTACGGCCAAATGTCTTTTCTCAAGGCCGGTGCGTTTTATGCCGATGCGCTGGTAACGGTCAGCCCCACCTATGCCCGTGAAATCCAGACGCCGGAATTCGGGTTTGGCATGCAAGGCTTGCTCGCAGAACGGGGACATGAAATCCGCGGCATCCTTAACGGCATTGATGTCGACGAATGGAATCCTGCCGCGGATGCCCATCTGAGCCATGCTTACAATGTGGACACCTTGACAGGCAAGCAAGCAGTCAAACAGTCGCTGCAACAGCAGCAAGGCTTGCAGGTGGCACCCCAGCGGCCATTACTTGGGGTCGTCAGCCGGTTGACGCATCAGAAAGGACTGGACATGCTGCTGCCGATTGCGGATGCCCTGATCACGGAGCAGCAGTGTCAGCTGGTGTTGCTGGGCGGCGGAGAAGCAGTGCTGGAGCAAGGTTTTCGCGCGCTTGCCGAGCGTCATCTGGGGTCGGTCAGCGTCAGCATCGGGTATAACGAGACCCTCTCGCACCAGATCATGGCAGGCGCCGATATTTTCGTCATGCCTTCGCGCTTTGAGCCCTGCGGCCTGAACCAGATGTATGGCATGCGCTATGGCACACCACCGGTGGTCAACCGCACCGGCGGCCTGGCCGACTCCATCATCGATACCAATCCCGCCAGCCTGCAGGCGCAAACGGCCACCGGATTCGTCATGGAAACAGCCGACACCACCGAGCTTTACAACACCTTGCGCCGCGCCATCAATTACTTTCATGACCGCACCACATGGCAAAAAATTCAGCAGAACGGCATGCAAAAAGAATTAGGCTGGGAACAAAGTGCCAAAGAATATATTGATGTTTATCAAAGCATTACTCAATAAACTCGAATTAACACTTTAAAATGAAAAAGCCTGATGCAACGCCTCAGGCTTTTTCATTTTTGTGTCACATTTCCGACTTATAGTGACGTCGAGCTTCAGTTTCATTAAGCGCACTCACCACGGCTTTTAAGCCACAGGCAGAATGGCATGCAACATGCTTAGCCTTGAGTGAGCTTTCTTTCCAAAGCTTGACTTCTCCTCACTTCAGGGTGCCCTCGGGCACCCATTTTTTTCGAACACTCCCGGCGGTTGCACCCGATGCTTAGTCCAGCTTCAGGAAATGCTCGCGGTAGTATTTCAGTTCTTCAATGGATTCGTAGATGTCTGCCAGGGCCTCATGCTTGCTGGCTTTCTTGAAACCGCCATGTATGCTGGGTTTCCAGCGGCGCGCCAATTCCTTGAAGACACTGACATCCAGATTGCGATAGTGGAAAAACGACTCCAGCTCCGGCATGTAGCGCGCCATGAAACGGCGGTCCTGGCAGATGGAGTTGCCACACATCGGAGACTTGCCAGCAGGCACATATTGCTGCAGGAAGGCGATCATCTGCTGTGAAGCGGCTGCCTCATCCAGTGTCGAGGCTTTGACCTTGTCGATCAGACCTGATTTGCCATGAGTACCTTTGTTCCAGGCATCCATGCCATCCAACACGGCATCGGATTGGTGCACGACCAGTACGGGGGATTCTCCCAGCACATTCAATTCCGCGTCGGTGACGACGGCAGCGAGCTCGAGGATACGGTCGCTATCAGGCAGCAGGCCGCTCATTTCCATATCCAGCCAGATGAGGTTATTTTGATCTTGTGACATAATGATTTCCATTAAAATAGGCTAAAGCAGCGCGCGTTGGTGAACCTTCGCCGTAACGATGCTTCATACGGCAGTACCCTATAAGTTTAACTGAAAAACCCCGACATTATGGCCTCAACACTGACACTCATCTTCTCCGCTCTATTGATTCTGACCACAGGCATCAAGCTGTGGCTGGGTCGGCGGCATATCCGTCACATCGTGGCAAACCGCATTGCCGTGCCTGCCGCCTTCAGCCAGACCATCAGCATAGAAGCTCACCAGAAAGCAGCAGACTACTCTGCTGCCAAAACCCGGCTGATGCTGAGCGAGAGCGTCGCACAGGCCATCCTGCTGGCAGCGCTGACCCTGGGCGGCGGTCTGGAGCTGATAGACAGCCTGTGGCGTGAGGCGCTGGCCAACCACGAGATTCTGCGCGGCGCGGCCGTAATTCTGTCGGCCATGATCGTCAGCAGCCTGGTGGAGTTGCCATTTGATTACTACAAGGCCTTTGTGGTCGATCAGCACTTCGGCTTCAACAAAATGACCCCGGCCATGTTTTTTACCGACATGGTCAAACATGCCATCGTCGGCCTGCTGCTGGGTGCTCCCCTGCTGTTTGCCGCGCTATGGCTGATGCAGGGCGCCGGCGATTACTGGTGGCTGTATCTGTGGGTGGTCTGGAGCGCATTCAACCTGCTGATGCTGGCCGTGTATCCCACCTTTATTGCGCCCATGTTCAATAAATTCACCCCGCTGGCGGATGATTCACTGAAATCACGCATCGAAACCCTGCTGACCAAATGCGGTTTCAAGTCGCAAGGCCTGTTCGTCATGGATGGCTCAACACGCAGCAGCCATGGCAATGCCTATTTCACGGGCTTCGGCTCCAGCAAGCGCGTCGTGTTTTTTGACACCCTGCTCGACCGCCTGGACGAAGACGAGATTGAGGCCGTGCTGGCCCACGAGCTGGGCCATTTCAAGCACCATCATGTCATCAAGCGCATTGTCCTGATGTTCTTCGTAACCTTTGTCGGCCTTGCCTTGCTAGGCTGGCTCAAGCAGCAAGCCTGGTTTTACAGTGGCCTCGGCGTGAGCACGAGCAGCGATTACATGGCCCTGTTGCTGTTCTTGCTGGTTAGCCCGGTATTCCTCTTCCTGTTGCGGCCGCTGATGGCAAGTTATTCGCGTAAAAACGAGTTTGAAGCGGATGACTATGCGGCAAAACACGCCGATGCACGCCATCTGATCGAAGCCCTGGTCAAGTTGTATCGCGACAACGCTTCCACTTTGACGCCAGACCCCTTGCATTCGGCGTTTTATGACTCACATCCGCCAGCCAGCATCCGTATTGCCAAGCTCGCGGTGAAATAACTTCGGAGAGCTCGTCATGCGCACATCGTTACTGCTTTTGCTGCTAAGCCTGACCATGAACGCGCATGCCGAGCCTTTTACCGAAGGCGATGCCGCCATCGGCAAAGCCATGGTCGAAAAAAACTGCATACAATGCCATGCCAGCAAGTATGGCGGCGATGGCTCCGGCATCTATATCCGCGAACACCGCCTGGTTAAAACCTCGCGCGGCTTGCTAGCGCAGATACGCAATTGCAACACCATGCTGGGCATGAAGTGGTTTGAAGATGAAGAGCTGCATGTGGCCCGCTATCTCAACCAGACCTATTACAAATTCGATCAATAAGCCCTGGGGCAGATATCATGCCTCTTCATCACTGACTGAAACCCACCCTTTGAAAAATCAGGAACTGCAACACGGCCTTGTAATTGCCGCTTACGGCAAGCGCTATGGCGTAGAGTTAAGCGATGGTCGCGAAATCAGCTGTGTCACCCGCGGTAAAAAAACCGACCTGGCCTGCGGCGACCGCGTCAATATCAAGCTCACGGATACCGCCGAGGGCGTCATTGAAAGTAATGCCCCCCGTTCCAGCCTGCTCTATCGCAGCAATGCCTTCCGCAGCAAACTGCTGGCAGCCAATGTCACCCAGATCATCATTGTGCTGGCCACCACGCCGAGCTTTTACGAGGAACTGCTCAACCGCTGCCTGCTGGCCGCGGAAGCCGCCGGCATCGAAGTCGTAATTGTGCTCAACAAATGCGACCTCGGCGACAAGCAGGAAGCCATGGCCAAGCTGCAGCGCTATGTAGCACTGGGATATCGCGTACTGCACCTCTCCGCCCATCAGGACATCAGCTCTTTGCGTCCGCTGCTGCAGGGGCATACCAGCGTGCTGGTGGGGCAATCCGGCATGGGGAAATCCACCATCGTTAACGCCTTGCTGCCGGGCCAGCAAGTGCGCACGCAAGAAGTCTCGCAAGTACTGGATAGCGGCAAACACACCACGACTGCCGCCCATCTCTACCATCTGGATGCCGATAGCCACCTCATCGATTCGCCTGGCTTGCAGGAATTCGGCTTGCATCACCTCGATATTGAAGCGCTGGAACGCGCGTTCATCGAGTTCAGGCCTTATCTCGGCAAATGCCGCTTCAACAATTGCCGCCACCTGCAGGAGCCTGAGTGCGCCTTGCGTGAGGCCGCAGAACGGCAGGAGATTCATCCCGAACGGCTGCAGTATTACCAATCGCTGGCACAGGAACTGCTGCGTTAGACGATTGAAATCATGCGTCTGTCGTTCATGACAGCCATTGAATAAGTACTTAACTGCCATCGGGCATGGGAACAGTCAGCCAGTCTTGCCTGCCCCAGCCGATGATTTTGCTTCCTCGTTCACTGGAGCCAGCCTGATGACCACTGCTCTCATCAGCCACCCGGACAGCCTGCTGCATGTGATGGATGGTCGCCATCCGGAATCCCCTGCGCGCATCAGCGCCATTCAGGATGCGCTAGCTAGCAGCGGCCTGTTGAAACAACTGACCTTATATGAAGCCCCTGCCGCCACCGATGCGCAACTCGCGCGCGTGCACAGCCCGGATTACATCGCCCGTATCCGCCAGCTATCGCCACCGGCCGGACTGGTGCGGCTGGATGCCGACACGGCCATGGGCCCGATGACGCTTTCCGCCTGCCTGCATGCCAGCGGCGCCGCCGTCATGGGCGTGGATCTCGTGATGTCGGGCAAGGCACAGCGGGCCTTTTGCTGCACGCGCCCGCCGGGTCATCATGCCGGGCGCAGCCACGCCGCAGGCTTTTGCATTTTCAACCATGTGGCCGTGGCCACCGCGCATGCCTTGCGTCAGCACAAGCTTAAGCGGGTGGCGATACTGGATTTTGATGTGCATCATGGTGATGGCACCGAAGATATTTTTCACGACAATCCGGACGTCATGCTGTGCTCCACCTTTCAGCATCCCTTTTATCCGCATCGCGGCGCCGATACACGTAGCGCTACCATGATCAATGTCCCGCTCGCGGCCGGCACCACGGGCTTAGCCTTCCGGCAAGCGGTAGAACGTGAAATCGCCCCCGCCTTGGCCCGCTTCCGGCCGCAGTTATTGATGATCTCCGCCGGTTTTGACGCGCATCAGGATGATCCGCTGGCAGGCCTCAAGCTTGGGGTGGAGGATTACAGCTGGATCACCGCCTTTGCCAGGAAGGTCGCCGATCAACATGCAGAAGGCCGCATCGTATCCGTGCTGGAAGGGGGATATGCCCTGCCTGCCCTTGCAGAGAGTGCAGTCGCGCATGTGCGCGGCCTGCTATGAAGAGCCATCCCGGCATGCAGACAAGTCTGCTGTTTTACATAGAAATTCACAGCCGGGGCAAGACAGGCCCACGGCGACACCTGCTATAATCGCGGCATGCAAATCACTACCCGCCTTGAATTCGATGCCGGCCATCGCATCCCCTGCCACAAAAGCCAATGCCGCAATCTGCATGGTCATCGCTATGCCATGGAAATCACCCTGTCAGGCGAGATCATCCAGCAGGATGGCAGCTCCGATAATGGCATGGTGATGGACTTCTCCGACGTGAAAGCCATTGCCCGCGAAAGTGTGGTGGATGTGTGGGACCATGCGTTTCTGGTCTACAAGGGCGATACTGACGTACTTAATTTCCTCAATACCCTGCCGAATCATAAAACCGTGGTGATGGACAGCGTGCCAACAGCCGAGAATATGGCGGCGGAAGCGTTCCACATCCTCAACAGCCGTTATCAGGATGTGTATGGCAACCACCTGAAGCTGGAGCGTGTGCGTTTGTATGAAACGCCCAATAGCTGGGCCGATGCGCTTGCCTGAGGATGTCAGCTGACATCCCGGCCTCTCACTCAGTCAAGTCTGGGAATTAATTTAAGGTTTTAATTGGACGAGCTATGCTAGTTAAAACTGGTCAATCCAACTAATCAAAAACAACTGGCCGATTAAACCGCTAATCAGACTTGGCCACCAATCAGACCCGGCGTCTCCATGACACTGACCAGTGCCTGACGCCAGTCTGCCAGGCGAACACCCCATACCTGCTGCAGCAAATCGCCATCCAGCCTTGAATTGGCAGGCCGGGCGGCAGGCGTGGGATATTCCGCCGTCGTAATCGCCTTCACCGCAGCAGAGGATACCTTGAGCGACGGCCAACCGCGCTGTGCCTGCAAACGCTCGTACTCCTGCAAAATCGCCACCGCAAACCCATGCCAGCTGGTATGTCCGCTGTTGGTCAGATGATAAATACCGCTGCGCTCCGGCGGCCAGGCCTTCAGCAAGCTGAGGGTAGCGCTGGCAATATCCTGACTGCTGGTGGGGGCACCGACCTGGTCGGCGACAACCGCAAGGCTATCGCGCTCGCGCGCAAGCCTCAATATGGTATGCAGAAAATTACCACCATAAGCGCCATATACCCAGCTCGTGCGCAAGATAAGATGTCGGGGAGCGGCTTGCTGCACGGCTTTCTCCCCAGCGAGTTTGCTCGCCCCATAGACCCCGAGCGGATTCGTCATGTCCGTCTCGCGGTAGGGCACACTGGCACGGCCATCAAATACATAATCGGTCGAATAATGCACCATGCTCGCCCCCAGGGCCGCTGCCTCTTCCGCCAGGATACGCGGCGCTTCGGCATTAATGACATATGCCAGCTCAGGTTCGGCTTCGGCCTTGTCCACAGCGGTATACGCCGCCGGGTTCACGATGATATCCGGCTGCAATTCGCGTACGGTTTTACGGATGGCCGCCTCATCGGATAAATCCAGCGTGGCGCGATCAAGCGGCATCACCTTGCCCCATGCCGACAGGATAGGCAATAAGGCATGGCCAACCTGACCATTTACACCGGTAAGCAAGATACGGGGGGAAGTCAATGGAGGCTACTCAGGAATAAGGTCAATCGAAACAAGGGGCTGAAAGAAAATCCACCCCGCGGCTGTCTTTGGCTGAAAGTGCTGGCGGCGCGGTAAGCTGCCAATCAATGTTCAATGTCGGATCATCCCAACGGATGCAGCACTCATGCTCGGGGGCGTAAAAATCCGTGGTCTTGTAGAGAAACTCGGCAAACTCGGACAGCACGACAAAGCCATGGGCAAAGCCTTCCGGCACCCACATCTGCCGGCGATTTTCACCGGAGAGTATGGCACTGGTCCAGCGCCCGAAGGTTGGGGAGCTCTTGCGCATGTCAACCGCCACATCCAGCACTTCGCCCGCGACCACGCGCACCAACTTGCCTTGTGGCTGTACGGTCTGATAATGCAAGCCACGCAAAACGCCCTGCGCCGAGCCCGAATGGTTATCCTGCACAAAGTTACGCTTGAGACCGGTCAGGGCCTCAAATGTATTCTGGTTATAACTTTCGAAAAAGAAACCACGAGCGTCGCCAAACACCTTGGGTTCAAAAATCAGTACATCCGGTAAATCGGTCGCGACCACCTGCATCAAAACACCCTTTCCTTGAGCATGCGCGTGAGATATTGGCCATAGCCATTCTTGCTGTACAAGGCCGCGATTTCTTCCACCTTGGCGGCATCGATATAACCCATGCGGTAAGCGATTTCTTCAGGGCAAGCCACTTTCAGGCCTTGGCGTTTTTCGATGGTCTCAATAAACAGCGAGGCTTCCAGCAAGGACTCATGCGTACCGGTATCCAGCCAGGCGTGGCCCCGGCCCATGACATCCACCTTGAGCTGGCCGGCGGCCAGATAATGGTTGTTGATGTCGGTAATTTCCAGCTCACCTCGCGGCGATGGCTTGAGCGAGGCAGCAATGTCGCTCACCTGGTTATCGTAAAAATAAAGCCCGGTGACGGCGTAACGCGATTTGGGCGTCAAAGGCTTTTCTTCCAGACTGACAGCCTGGCCCTGTTCGTTGAATTCCACCACCCCGTAACGCTCGGGGTCATTCACCGGATAAGCAAATACCGTGGCGCCCTTAGTACGATGCGCCGCAGCATGCAGATCGCTACCCAGATCATGGCCGTAAAAAATATTATCGCCCAGCACCAGCGTGCTGGGGGCATTGCCCAGGAATTCGCGGCCGATCAGAAAGGCTTGCGCCAGGCCGTCTGGCGAGGCTTGCACCGCATACTGGATATGAATGCCCCACTGGCTGCCGTCGCCCAGCAACTGTTCAAAACGGGGAGTATCCTGCGGCGTCGAAATCAGCAGGATATCGCGTATGCCGGACAGCATCAGCGTCGACAAGGGGTAATAGACCATAGGCTTGTCATACACCGGCAATAGCTGCTTGGACACGGCCTGGGTCACGGGGTAAAGCCGGGTACCGGAACCTCCGGCGAGGATGATACCTTTTCTCATGCCGCGCTCTCCGCATAATGCTGGTTCAGCCAGCGGCGATATTCGCCTGAATTGACGTTATTGACCCAGTCCTGATGCTCCAGATACCAGGCGACTGTTTTGCGAATGCCCGTTTCAAAACTTTCCTGTGGCTTCCAGCCAAGTTCGCTGTACAACTTGGTGGCATCAATGGCATAGCGCCGGTCATGGCCAGGCCGGTCCTTGACGAAGGTAATCTGCTCGCGGTAGCTGAGGCCATCCTGACGCGGCTGCAGCGTATCCAGGATGTCACACAACAATTGCACCACATCCAGGTTGGCTTTTTCGTTCCAGCCGCCCACATTGTAGGTTTCGCCAACGCGGCCAGCTTCCAGCACACGCCGGATTGCACTGCAATGGTCTTTGACATACAGCCAGTCGCGTATCTGCTGACCATCGCCATAAATAGGCAATGGCTTGCCGGCCAGGGCATTCAGCAGGCACAACGGAATGAGCTTTTCCGGGAAATGATAGGGACCGTAATTGTTGGAGCAGTTGGTCGTCAGCGTAGGCAAGCCATAGGTGTGCTGATAAGCGCGTACCAGATGGTCTGAAGCCGCCTTGGACGCGGAATAAGGGCTATTGGGGGCGTATGGTGTGGTTTCGGTAAAGGCAGGATCATCCGCCGCCAGTGTGCCATAGACTTCATCGGTCGAGACATGCAGAAAACGGAATGCGCCCTGCGCTTCGGCAGAAAGGCCGCTCCAGTAATGACGCGCCTCTTCCAATAAATGAAAGGTGCCAACCACATTGGTCTGTATAAAGTCTTCCGGCCCGTGAATCGAGCGGTCCACATGACTTTCAGCCGCAAAGTTAAGGATGGCGCGCGGTAGATGTTCTGCCAGCAATGTGGCCACCAAGCTTCGGTCCCCAATGTCGCCGTGGACAAACACATGGTCCGGGTGTCTGGCAACCGCTTCCAGATTCTGTAAATTGCCTGCGTAGGTGAGCTTATCCAGATTCACCACACGCCCTATACCGGCGGCGAGCCAGTCCAGTACAAAATTGGCGCCGATGAAACCGGCGCCACCTGTCACCAAAATCGTATTATTCAAGTGGCTGCTTTCAGTTATTCAGCTTGCTGCAAGGCTTGCCAGACACAGGCACCGCCTTTGGCCAGGCCTTGTAAATATTGCTCATGCGCCGCCGTTTCCGTATCGTCTGCCAAAAGCACCTTTTGCGAAACGACCTGTATCTGCAGGGTGTCATTATCATCGTTATGCACGGGCGTATCCAGCATATCGATAATGAGGCTCTCTTGGCCACGCGTCATCGCCAGATACACGTCTGCCAATAACTCGGCATCCAGCAAGGCGCCGTGCAAGGTGCGCTTGGAGTTATCAATACCGAAATGTCGGCATAATGCATCCAGATTATTACGCTGGCCCGGGCGCATTTCCTTGGCCATTTTCAGGGTATCGATAATGCTACTGGCCACAGATTCGATGCCGGGCTTTTCAATACGGCCTAACTCGGCATTCAGAAAGCCCACATCAAACGGGGCATTATGAATAATCAGTTCGGAATCCTGAACGAAATCAAGGAATTCCCCCACAACGTCAGGGAAGCGCGGTTTGTCCTGCAAAAATTCCAGCGTAATGCCGTGGACTTCCTGCGCGCCGGCATCAATCTCGCGGTCAGGATTCAGATAGACATGATAGTGCTGGCTGGTGATGCGGCGATTGATCACCTCCACCGCGGCAATTTCAATAATGCGATGGCCTTGTGCGGGATAAAGCCCGGTGGTTTCCGTATCCAGAAATATCTGTCTCATGCGCGCTCTTTCTCCTCAAGTACCTGCTGCACCCCCTGATTTGCCAGAGCATCGGCACGCTCATTGCCGGCATTGCCGGCATGCCCCTTCACCCATAGCCATTCAATATTGTGTGGCTGTACGGTCTGATCCAGCTCACGCCAGAGGTCTTCGTTTTTCACCGGCTTTTTATCACTCGTCCGCCAGTTGCGCGCTTTCCAGCCTGTCATCCATTCGGTAATGCCTTTTTGAACATACACAGAGTCAGTATAGATTCTGACCTGGCACGGACGCTTAAGCGCCTGTAACGCCCGAATAACCGCCGTAAGCTCCATGCGGTTATTGGTGGTGAGCAGTTCCCCGCCGCACATTTCCTTTTCATGGCCACCCATTGCCAGCCATGCTCCCCAGCCGCCAGGGCCGGGATTACCTTTGCACGCGCCATCGGCATAGATGACGACGCAGCCTTCTTCAACTGCCATAGTTTATTTGTCTCGATTTCGTTTGATTTTCTGGCTGGGCGATACCACCAGCCGGGGCTTGAGTCTGGCAGCATTCCAGTTGGGACGGATCACACGCATGCCCAGCACCCGCTTGCGTGCAACCACAAAATAGACCCCGCCCCGCATGGGCCACCAACGCCCGCCTGCCCGGTCAAGAAAACGGCTGCGCTCAAGCCAGCGTGCGCTGACCCAGGGGGGCGCATAGCAGGTCATGCCGGTGCTGATTATCTCAAAACCCAGCAAGGCTAGCCAATCCTTAATGCGCAGCAAAGGTAAAAAGTTGCCATGCCAGGGATAGCCCTGGCGTTTGCTCAGCATGCGCTTTATTCCCCAGCTGCTGAGGGGATTGAAGCCGCTGATCATGAGATGCCCTTCCGCGACCAGAACGCGCTCGGCCTCCCGCAGGGTCTGGTGGGGATCTTCACTGAAATCCAGCGTGTGAGGCATCAACAATAAATCGATGGTATTGGCAGAAAACGGCAGCTGGGTGCTATCGCTCAACACCTCGCCGTGCTCATAATCGGTGTGGAACAGGAATGGCATGCGGCATTGCTGCAACAAATTGGCTTGCGGCAGACCAATTTGCAAGGCATTGAAGCCGAACACATCCGCCACCGCCTGGTCAAAAAGACACTGCTCGCGCTCCAGCAGATAGGCGCCAATGGGTTTTGCCAACCATGACGGCTGATCGTCTATTGACATTTATTCCTCAACATCCAAGTATCGCACTATGTATGACATCATCCCTATTCCGGCATTTTCAGACAATTACATCTGGATACTGCATGCGCAAGGCCAGGCCGCGGTCGTCGACCCCGGCGATGCCGAACCGGTGCTGAGCTATCTTGAAGCATGCGGGCTGCAGCTGCATGCCATACTCGTCACCCACCACCATAGCGACCATATCGGCGGCGTAGAAAAACTGCAAGCCAAAACCGGCGCTCACGTTTATGCACCCGCCCGCGAAAAATATACATTTGCACATCAACCCGTGCAGCAGGGTGATCAGATTTCGCTGCCCTTCCTGCCTTTGACATTGGACGTCATTGATGTGCCGGGCCATACGCTGGGGCATGTGGCCTATTATGGCGCAAAGCTTCTTTTCTGTGGCGATACCCTGTTCAGTGCGGGCTGCGGCCGCCTGTTTGAGGGTACACCGGCCCAGATGCTGGAATCCCTTAACAAGTTGGCTGCGCTGCCCGCAGACACGGCGCTCTACTGCACGCATGAATACACCGAGCATAATCTGAAATTTGCGCGGCAGTTGGATCCCGTCAACAAGGCCTTGCTGGCAAGACAAATCCAGGTAAGCAGTTTGCGACAGCAGGCACTTCCCAGCCTTCCTAGCACCCTCGCCATTGAGCGCGACACCAATCCTTTTTTGCGTTGTGAAACTCCCGCCATCCAGCAGGCAGCAGGCATCCATGAAGCGAATCCACTAGCCGTTTTTACCGCGATCCGGGAAATGAGAAATCATTTTTAATCATTAACATAATTGAACATGTTAACGCTGAACTTTGCCTTGACTTGAGAGGCGCGCATTGGCTACTATTGCATGAATTTTAGCTATTTAAGACATCGCCTCATGACTATGCAACGCATACTGACGCTGGTTATCCTGGCCTTTCCATTTTCCTGCCCTGTCTATGCGGATCGCAATCTTGCCGGTGACGACATCATCGTTCTGAGCGAACCCATCCGCGACAGCAGCATTGATCCTTCCACCCAGTTTTCCTCACGCCTGCAGAATGACCCGGTATTGAATTACGTCCCGGAGCTGGCAAGCAGTCAGCCCGGGCACTCCGCCGCCGAGCTGGCCCAGGTATCTACCGACAATCTCTGGCAGCGCATACGCAATGGTTACGGCATGCCCGAGGTGGATTCTCCTTACACCGCCACCCATGAGGCCTGGTATGCCGCCCGCCCCGACTATGTCAGACGTATGGTGGAGCGTAGCCAGCGCTATTTGTACCATGTGGTGGTGGAGGTGGAAAAACGTGGCATGCCCACCGAAATTGCGCTGTTGCCCATGGTGGAAAGCGCGTTTAATCCGCAGGCCTATTCCAAAAGCCATGCCTCCGGCATCTGGCAATTTATTCCATCCACAGGCAAAAATTTCGGCCTGAAACAAGACTGGTGGGTGGATAGCCGCCGCGATGTGACGGCCGCGACCGATGCAGCATTGACTTACCTGCAAAAACTGCATTTGATGTTTGGCACCTGGGATCTCGCACTGGCCGCGTATAACGCTGGCGAAGGAACAGTGAGCCGAGCGATTGCGCGCAACCGACAGCAAGGCCTGCCGACGGATTACAACAGCCTGCCCCTCCCTCCCGAAACCCGAAATTACGTTCCCAAGCTGCAAGCGGTCAAAAACATCATGACCAACCCCGAACTCTACGGCCTCGATATCAAAACAATCCCCAACCGCCCGTATTTCACCAAAGTCACTGCCCCGCAACAGATTGATGCCCACCTTGCCGCCAAGCTGGCCGAAATTTCCTTTGATGAGTTTTCATCGCTGAATCCCGAGTACAACCGTCCGGTACTCACCGCCAGCGGCAGCGCACATGAAATCCTGCTGCCGATTGGCGCGGCAGAAACTTTCAAGACCAACCTGGAGGGGTATGACAAACCTCTCGTCAGTTGGCAGACCTACCATGCCAAGCGTGGCGAACGCATGGCGAACATTGCCCGCAAGTTTGGTATTCCGCTGGCGGAACTGCGTAATGTGAATGACTTGCCAACGCGCGACAATCTGATGATGGCCAGACCTCTACTTGTGCCGATGGATAATGCTGGCAAGGCCGATGCCAATATCGTCATGGCAGAGCATGTGGATATTCCGGAACCTGCCAGCGCACAGGTGGAAAGCGTGCGCGTTGTTCGCTACAAGGTGAGCAATACCGATTCCCTCCTCAGCATTGCAAAACGCTACAAGCTATCCACACAGCAGTTGATGGCACAAAATCAGTTAAAGTCCTCTAAACTCAAAGCCGGGCAAATACTGAATGTGGCGTCAGCACCTGCGCCTGTCAGCAAGGCTGTTATTGCAAGCGCTGCAAACCGCAAGCCTGACCTCAGCAAGAGCAAGCTGGTGGCCAGTAAGAAAAAACAGCATTACGTGGTAAAACGCGGTGACACGCTGGAAAGCATCGCCAGGAAGTTTGATGTCGCCCGGGATGAGCTGCAACGCTGGAACAAGATCAGCGGTTCGCGTATCGTGCCCGGCGCCATATTGATGGTGGCCAAGCCCGATCAAGCTTGACGCCCTTGTAAGCCCCTTGTTAATGGAAAGGCCGCTTTTGCTTAAACACCTGTCCTTGCGCATGGGCATTCTGGCATGCATGGTCCTGCTGGTGAGCGCTTGTGGTAAAGCGCCCAGTGGCAACGCTGCCGATTTTGATCAATCCTACCCACCAACCAACGGTGGCACGCTGATTGACGCCACAATAGGCGAACCCAGCGGACTCATTCCCATGATCGCAGGTGAAGCGGCAGCATCCGCGGTCGCCAGCAATATTTTCAATAGCCTGCTTAAATACGACAAGAATCTCGAACTGCAAGGCGAACTGGCAAAAAGCTGGAGCGTATCGCCGGATCAGAAAACCATCACCTTCAAGCTAAAGCCCGGGCTCAAATGGGCAGACGGCAAGCCACTGACCAGTGCGGATGTCCTCTTCACGTGGAAACTGGTGACGGATGACAACACCCGAACCCCTTACGGTGCTGACTACAAGCTGGTGATACTCGCCGAGACGCCAGATGCCACCACCTTTCGCGTCAGCTATGCCAATCCCTACGCCCCGGCCTTGGATTCCTGGGCTGGCTTGCAGATACTGCCGGAGCATCTGCTCAAGGGGCAGGATATCAACACCACCGCTTTCAGGTTCAAGCCCGTGGGCAGCCATTACTACAAGCTGGAAGAATGGAAACCCGGCGAACGTATCTCACTGGTACGCAACCCCAACTCCACACAAGGACCACCGCGCATTGATCGCCTGGTGTCACGCTTCATCCCCGACCCTGCCGCCCAGTTTCTTGAATTGCTGGCGGACAATATCGACTCAATGACGCTGAATCCGATTCAATATTCACGCATCGTCCCTTCGCGGGAGGATCTGCAGAAAAAACTCGCTCTTTATAAGGAGCTGGGCAATAACTATACCTACCTGGGCTTTAACCTCAAACACAAGCCGTTTGATGACATACGCGTAAGACAGGCCATCAATTACGCCATCGACAAGCAGGAGCTGATAGACGGCGTGCTGCTTGGGCTGGGCGAACCGGTATCGTCACCTTATAAACCCGGCACACGCTGGACCAACCCGGATCTTTCCCCCTACCCTTACGACCCGAACAAGGCGATTGCCCTGATGAAGGCGGCTGGATATACAGGCCGCGATAAAGAAGGCTATCTGTTACGCGACGGCAAACGCCTGAGCTTTGACATTCTGACCAATCAGAACAAACAGCGCGAAATGAGCGCGGTGCTGGTGCAGCGGCGTCTAAAGGAAATTGGCATAGAAGCCCGCGTGCGTGTCATGGAATGGGCAAGTTTTATCGGTCGGTTTATCAAGACCGGCGATTTTGATGTGGTGTTGCTGGGCTGGGGGCTTTCTCTGGACCCTGATCAATACAGCATCTGGCATTCATCGCAGCAGGCCCCCGGGCAATTCAATTTCATCGGGTATAACAACCCTCGCGTGGATAAGCTGCTGGAGCAAGGCCGGCTGGAACTCAATCCGGACAAGCGCATGAAAATCTACCATGAGTTCGCCAGCATCCTGCTTGCTGATAGCCCTATCGTCTATCTGTATACGGGCTATGGCTTGCCCGCCATCCACAAACGCGTGAAAGGCATAGACAATCCGGCGCCGCCCGCCGGCATTGGGTACAACTCCTATGACTGGTACATCCCGCCTCCATTGCGGCGCAATGAAATCAGCCAATAAGGTGCATACATGATCCGCTATCTGTTAAAACGCTTGTTCTGGATGGTGCCGCTGCTGGTCGGCATCAGTCTTGTTTCCTTTCTGATCATGCATTTGGCACCGGGCGACATCACCAACACCGAAGCCAGCTTCAACCCCAAAGCCAGTGAAGAATCCAGGCAAAAGCTACGCGAACTCTACAACCTGGACAAACCGGTTATCGTGCAATACGGCTTGTGGCTGAAACGCATGGTCAAGCTCGATTTCGGCACCTCCTTCGCCTCGCATCAGCGGCCGGTCTTCTGGGAAACAAAAGATGCTGAAGGCAATGTCATCAAGGGCATGATACAAGAGGCGTTACCGATCACTTTATTGATCAATGTGCTAAGCCTGGGCCTGATTATCTTTGCGGCTGTGCCATTAGGCGTGGTATCGGCCATTACCCAGAATCGCCCGCCGGATCGCGCCATTACGCTGTTTGTATTTATCGGCTTTGCCATTCCCGGCTTCTGGCTTGCCTTGATGCTGATGTACTGGACTGGCGTGGTGAATGACTGGCTGCCCATCTCTGGTATTCACAGCCTTACCCACGACAAAATGTCTGCATGGGGGCAAATGTGGGATACCCTGACCCACCTTGCCTTGCCCGTGTTCATTTCCGGGCTCAGCGGTTTGGCGGGCATCTCGCTGTTCATCCGCAATGGCATGCTGGATGTGCTGCATCAGGATTACATCACCACCGCGCGTGCCAAGGGCCTCGCAGAAAACACCGTGGTATATCGCCATGCACTACGCAATGCCATGCTGCCGCTGATTACGATACTTGGCCTCGCCATTCCGGGGCTGATCGGCGGGTCTGTCATTGCCGAATCCATTTTTGCCATTCCGGGCATGGGCAAGCTGTTTTACGATGCCGTACTCATGCGCGACTTTCCGGTCATTATGGGTATTTTGACCATAGGCTCGGCATTGACGCTATTGGGTAATCTGATTGCGGATATTGCCTACGCCTGGGCAGACCCTCGCGTGCGACGTGGAGTCATGTAACCATGCATAATAAATGGCGCCACGCGCTGGCTAACCCGCTTGCCTTAAGTGGCTTTATCATTATCTTCAGCATATTGTTGCTGGCTGCTCTGGCGCCACTTATCGCGCCATATGACCCCAATGCCATCGACGTTAAAGCCATCCTCTTGCCGCCCTCCCTGCAACATCTCATGGGCACAGATGGACTGGGACGGGACGTCTTTTCACGCATGTTGTTCGGCGCACAGATTTCGCTCCTGGTTGGCTTCGTTGCCGTCGGGATTGCGACCAGCATCGGGATCGTTCTCGGTGCCATTTCGGGCTATTACCGTGGCTGGGTAGATGTGGTCATCATGCGCCTGGTGGATGTGATGCTGTCGATCCCGACCTTTTTCCTGATCCTGGCGGTGATTGCCTTCCTGACGCCTTCGATCTGGAACATCATGATCGTCATTGGGCTCACGTCCTGGATGGGCGTTACCCGTTTGGTGCGCGCAGAGTTTCTCAGTTTACGTGGGCGTGAATTTGTCATGGCTTCCGAGACGCTAGGAGCACGCGATGCCCGCATGATTTTCATCCACATGCTGCCCAATAGCTTGACCCCCATCATGGTGAGCTTCGTGCTGGGCGTTGCCAGCGCGGTGCTGGTGGAATCCGGACTCAGCTTTCTCGGCCTCGGCGTGCAAGCACCACAGGCCTCATGGGGCAATATCCTGACCGATGGCAAGGAGTACATCCAGTTCGCCTGGTGGCTTTCACTGTTTCCGGGCGTTGCCATCCTGCTTACCGTGTTAGGGTATAATCTGCTCGGCGAAGGCCTGCGCGACGTGCTGGACCCTCGCACAAACAACACTCGATAAAAATCTGATCCGCATTGGCAATGGCTTATCCCCGGGATACCCATTGCCGCTTGGCGTAACGCCTTCCGCGATCAGTCCATTCAGTTTATTTCTAAGGATGACACATGGGATTTCTAGCCGGAAAACGTGCCTTGATCGTTGGCTTACTCAGCAACCGCTCCATTGCCTACGGCATTGCTGAAGCAATGAAACGGGAAGGCGCTGAACTTGCCTTCACTTACCAGACCGAAAAATTTGAAGAGCGCGTTGGCAAGCTGGCCGCGGACTTTGATTCCAAGATCGTGTTGCCATGTGATGTGGCAGATGATGCGCAAATCGATGCATTATTCCCCGCCCTGGCTAAACACTGGGATGGCGTGGACATTATCGTGCACTCGGTGGCATTCGTTCCTAAGGTTGCATTGGATGGTGACTATCTGGATTCGGTCACTCGTGAATACTTCCGCATTGCGCACGACATCAGCTCATACAGCTTTGCCGCACTGGCCAAGGCTGCCATGCCGATGATGGAAGGCCGTAACGCCAGCCTGTTAACCATCAGCTACCTCGGTGCCGAACGCACCCTGCCGAACTACAACGTCATGGGCGTAGCCAAAGCCAGCCTGGAAGCCAATGTGCGCTACATGGCTCAGAGCCTCGGCCCGAAGGGCATCCGCGTAAATGCAGTATCCGCCGGCCCCATCAAGACCCTGGCAGCCTCAGGGATCGCCGGCTTTGACAAGATGATGGGCTTTAACGAGAAGCACGCTCCATTGCGCCGCAATGTCACCATTGAGGAAGTTGGCAATGCATCTGCATTCCTGTGCAGCGATCTTGCTTCCGGCATCACCGGCGAAATCACTTATGTTGATGGCGGCATGAACATTACCGCTGCAGGCACCATGGACTAAGTTTTAGTCGCAACGCCGCTTGCACTCTCCGAGAGTAAAGCAGAACATAAAAACGCTCGGCAAGCCGGGCGTTTTTATTGCCTGTTATTCCTCGGCAAATACCAATAAAAAAGGCGGTTTTTACACCGCCTTTTTTATCATGCCTGATCGACTGGCTTTACTTGATCAACTTACTGGTCATTAGCTCCGCTGCTCAACAGCAAGCGGCTATTCACCGTAATCTTGCTCTTGTCTTTCAGGGACTTGACGTAAGCTGCCACATATTCAGAAGCCAGAGCGGCTTGCAACTCACGCGCGGAGGCCTTATCCCCCTCTTCATTCGCCGCAGGCGCATTCACGCCACTCACCTTGATCAACAGATAACCCTTATTGTTATCGGCCACACCGGCGTAAGCTGGCAGCTTGCTGGCATCGATCTTGAAGGCATTGTTCATGGCAAGATCCGTCAGGCCTTGCGCATTGTTGCGGTCAATGGTGACAGGGGGAATCCATTCGAGTTGAGGGGACTTGCCCTGACGCAGTTCAGCCAGTGCAGCCTCACCCTTTTTAATCGCCAGCTTAGCCGCCTGTTCCGATTTCAGCAGGTCTTCAATACCGGCCTTCACCTCCTCGTAACTGCGTGGCGCAGAAGGCTTGTAATCCACGACACGGGCGGAAATCAGATTGTTCGGGGAAACTTCCACCGCTTCGGTATTACGCTTGTCTTTCAGCACTTCGTCAGCGAACACCAGATTCATCAGCTTATCGCTCTTGAAATACTTGGCGCCATCAGCGTGGCTGATCCAGTCAGTGCGCTGGACTTGCAGACCAAACGAATCCGCAACCGGCTTCAGGCTGGTGGATTGCTCATACACCATATTGTTGAAGCTCTCGGCCTGTTCGGCAAACAAAGCGATCGCCTTTTGATAAAGCAGTTCAGCCTTGATTTGAGGCTTGGCTGCATCAAAACCTTGCGATTGGCCGGTAATTCCGGTCAGCTTGATGATGTGGTAGCCAAATTCGGACTCGACCAGGTTGCTGATTTCACCTGGTTTCATTGAAAACACAGCTTCTTCAAATGGCTTGACCATCATGCCACGGCCAAAACTGCCCAGATCGCCACCTTTCTCTGCGGAACCCGGGTCTTTGGAATACTTCTTGGCAAGCTCGGCAAACTGGTCAGGATGCTTGCGCACCTGGGCCAATACATCTTCCGCCTGCTTTTTTGCCTGCTGCTTGGCATCGGCTGTCGCATTGACGCCAAAGCTGATCAGTATGTGACTGGCCTGACGCTGTTCGTTACCCTGAAATTTGGCCGCGTTTTCGTCGTAATACTTTTTGACTTCCTCGTCCGACACCTGCACCTTGGGAATCAGCACATTGGAAGAAAACAGCACGAATTCAAGCTTGACCTGCTCAGGCACCTTGAATTTGTCTTTATGCTTCTCATAATAAGCCTTGACCTGAGCTTCATCGATCTTCACCTGGTCAATAAAATCAGCGGTCTTTATTTCGGCAATCGTCACTTCCCGCTGCTGATGCTCAGTCGCCAGCGTTTGCTTGCTGATTGGCTCCGGCAAGTAGGCCAGCGCAGCCAGCCCTTCCCGGGCTTGCTGGACGAGCAAATCGGTACGCATAGTGGATTCGAACTGGGAAGGCGTGAGACGGTTGCTGGTCAGCAAACGATCATAGGTTTCCTGCGAAAATTTGCCGTTTTCCTGAAATTCGGGGAGGGTAATAATGTGGTCGCTCAAGGCAGTATCACCAATCGCAAAATGGTTCTTGGTGACTGCGGTATTCAGGAGGCGATTGATGATCAAGCGATCAAGAATAGACTGCTTGACGTCAGGCTGTTCCAGCACGGCGGGATCCGTTTTGCCTTCGGCCTGCAACTGATTGCGCAGACGCTGCATGGAGTTGTTGTATTCCTGTACGGAAATCGACTCGCCATCCACTTTGGCAATCGACACACTGGAACCGGCATCTCTCAGGTAAGTATCAATACCGACAATGGCAAACGGGATGGTAACTGCAGCGAGGATAAGTTTTGCAAGCCAACTTTTAGAACGCTCACGAATTGCTTCCAACATAACGATACGCCTTATTCTTCAATGACCTTAAACAGCTGCAAGACGTAAGTCTCCCAGCCCATAGCTTAATCGGAGAATATACCATACTCGGCATGGCTATGGCGTCTGATGCCATGACAGAAACAACAGATAAGACGAGTGCAGAAAGATGTGGTTGAAGCGGAAGAAGATAAAATCGGAGAACATAAAACAGAGAAGCCCGCGTTTATGCAAACGCGGGCTTTTAAGTCTCTGGCGGAGTGGACGGGGCTCGAACCCGCGACCCCCGGCGTGACAGGCCGGTATTCTAACCAACTGAACTACCACTCCTAAAACTTGCGCAGGAGCATGCCTGTGAGCTTGCTATCGCGATACTGATGATTTTATGGTGGGTGCTGACGGGGTCGAACCGCCGACATTCGCCTTGTAAGGGCGACGCTCTACCAACTGAGCTAAGCACCCATTTTGCTCATCAGCAAAGAACGCTAGTTTACAGCATCCTTGAGGGCTTTGCCAGCTCTAAATTTGGGGGAATTGGCTGCCTTGATCTTGATGGTGGTACCGGTACGAGGGTTACGGCCATTGCGCGCCGCACGTTTACCTACATAAAAACTACCGAAGCCAATCAGGGTGACAATGTCACCTTTTTTCAATGCCTTGGTAACAGCAGCCGTAGTTGCATCCAACGAACGACCTGCCGCAGCTTTGGAGATGCCTGCAGCCTTAGCGATTTCATCAATCAGTTCAGACTTGTTCACGTATAACCCCTTTCGACGATTATTGAATACAGGACCGAATCCCCCTGTGAAATGCTTTATAGCAAGCCGTAAAAGCTTGTGTCAAGCTTTTACGGCAATTGCATCAGTGGGTTGTGACTGCAGAAACATCCTTGCCCGGCAATTCACCCTTGGTATCAGGCAAAGCCTCTGAGTCTTCCTTGGGTTGAGGTACACGTTCAAGCGCGAGTTCAAGCACTTGCTCTATCCATTTCACCGGATGAATTTCAAGGCAACTCTTGATGTTTTCAGGTATTTCCACCAGATCTTTCACATTCTGATCGGGGATCAATACCGTCTTGATGCCACCACGGTGCGCGGCCAGCAATTTCTCCTTGAGGCCGCCAATAGGCAACACTTCGCCTCGCAGAGTAATTTCACCCGTCATGGCGACATCGGCCCGCACCGGGATACCAGCCAATATGGAGACCAGGGCTGTGGTAATGGCGATACCCGCACTTGGGCCATCCTTGGGAGTTGCACCTTCAGGCAAGTGAATATGAATATCGTTCTTTTCGTAAAAATCTTCCGATATTCCCAACTGCTTGGCGCGACTACGCACCACGCTCATGGCAGCCTGAATAGACTCCTGCATGACTTCACCCAGTTTACCGGTGGTAGTGACTTTGCCTTTACCCGGGAGCAATACCGATTCGATCGTCAGCAACTCGCCACCCACTTCTGTCCACGCCAGGCCGGTCACCTGCCCTACCTGATTTTCCTTGGCAGCAACACCGTAGTCGTAGCGTTGAACCCCGAGATACTTATCGAGATTCTTGGTGCTGACGACAATCTTGCGTGGCGTTTTCAGCTTGCGTGACTTGGCAGTCAGCAATTCCTTGACCACCTTGCGGCAAATCTTGGAAATTTCCCTGTCCAGGCTACGCACACCCGCTTCACGCGTGTAATAGCGCACAACATCACGAATCACGGCCTCAGGAACGCTGATCTCGCCATCTTGCAAGCCATGCGTCTTGATCTGCTTGGGCAGCAGATAACGCATGGCAATATTGACCTTTTCATCTTCGGTATAGCCTGCCAGACGAATCACTTCCATACGATCCAGCAATGGCGCCGGAATATTCAGCGAATTGGCCGTGGCGACAAACATCACATCCGACAGGTCGTACTCGACCTCGACGTAGTGGTCGACAAAGGTATGATTCTGTTCAGGATCCAGCACTTCAAGCAATGCGGAGGACGGATCGCCACGGAAATCCTGGCCCATCTTGTCCACTTCATCCAGCAGGAACAAGGGGTTCTTAACACCGACCTTTGCCATGCTCTGCAATACCTTGCCGGGCATAGAGCCAATATAGGTACGACGGTGACCGCGGATTTCAGATTCATCGCGCACGCCACCAAGTGCCATACGGATGAACTTGCGGTTGACCGCTTTGGCAATACTCTGACCAAGGGAGGTCTTACCTACCCCGGGTGGCCCAACCAGGCAAAGAATAGGCGCCTTCAGCTTATCCACGCGCTGTTGTACGGCAAGGTATTCGACAATGCGCTCTTTAACCTTGTCCAGGCCGTAATGATCGGCGTCCAGAATATCTTCTGCAGTACCCAGATTCTGACTGATCTTGGTTTTTTTCTTCCAAGGCAGGTTGACTAGGGTTTCAATGTAATTACGCACCACGGTCGCTTCGGCAGACATGGGCGACATCATCTTGAGCTTTTTCAGCTCGGCATTGGCTTTGGCCGTAGCTTCCTTGGTCATTTTTGCCGCTTTGATACGGACCTCAAGCTCGTCCAGCTCAACGCTTTCATCCTGCTCGCCAAGTTCCTTCTGAATGGCTTTAACCTGCTCATTCAGATAATACTCACGCTGGCTTTTTTCCATCTGGCGTTTCACACGGCCACGGATGCGTTTCTCAACCTGCAGAATGTCAATTTCCGACTCCAGCAGGCTCAGCAAATGTTCCAGACGTGCAGAAACGCTGAACATTTCCAGAATGCGCTGTTTTTCCTCAAGCTTGAGTGTCAGGTGGGCCGTGATGGTATCTGCCAAGCGGCCAGCGTCATCAATCGTCGCCAGCGAAGTCAGGATCTCGGGAGGAATCTTCTTGTTGAGTTTGACGTACTGATCAAACTGGGTAAACACCGTGCGCATCAATGCCTGGGTCTCGCTGTCATCCTCAGCATCGTTCTCAATACGCACCGCCTTGGCTGCGAAGCAATCCTGCGTTTCAACAAACTCGGTCACGCGGGCACGATCAACACCCTCAACAAGCACTTTTACCGTGCCATCGGGCAGCTTCAGCATCTGTAGAACGGTCGCGATGGTGCCAACCTCATAAAGATCAGCCGCATCAGGCTCATCTTTATTTGGAGATTTCTGGGCGACCAGCAAAATTTCCTTGTTATTTTCGGAAGCGAGTTCGAGTGCTCTGACAGACTTGGCCCGGCCGACAAACAGCGGGATAACCAGATGAGGATAGACCACCACATCGCGCAGCGGCAGAAGCGGCATCAAACCGGAATCAGCGGAGAAAACTGGCAATTCTTGATCAGTCATTGAGGAAACCTTCAGTGTTGGCCGCGCACAGCAACATACCGTGCGCGTATGTTAGTCAATTGGGGGCGAACACCGGCGCTTCAAGAGCCAGTACGAAAAAAGCATGATGCGAAAGAACGTGAGGGGCGGGAGCAGGCAATCGCCCGGCTCCCGCTACCATACCGGCCAGTTAGCTGGCGGATTCTGCAGTCCGAGCTTCCTCGGAGTAAATCATGATGGGAGGGTTATTGCCGCGAACAACGCCTTCATCGACCACAACCTTGGTGAGGTTGGAAATCGAAGGCAGGTCAAACATGATCTCAAGCAGAGCATGCTCCATGATGGAACGCAGGCCACGGGCACCGGTTTTACGCTCCAGTGCCTTCTTGGAGATCATGCGCAACGCGGATTCGCGGAACTCCAGCTCAACGCCTTCCATCTTGAACAACTTGGCATACTGCTTGGTCAAGGCATTCTTGGGCTCAACCAGAATCTTCATCAAGGCGTCTTCATCCAGCGATTCCAGAGTTGCGATTGCAGGCAAGCGACCAACAAACTCAGGAATCAGACCAAACTTGATGAGGTCTTCAGGCTCGACTTCACGCAATACTTCGCCGACTTCGCGCAAATCGTCCTTGCTCTTCACCTCAGCGCCGAAACCGATACCGCCCTTTTCCGAACGGCGACGTATGATCTTGTCCAGACCATCAAATGCACCGCCGCAGATGAACAGAATATTCGTGGTATCCAGCTGCACAAATTCCTGGTTAGGATGCTTGCGGCCGCCTTGCGGAGGAACAGAAGCAATCGTACCTTCAATCAGTTTGAGCAGAGCTTGTTGCACGCCCTCACCCGACACATCACGAGTAATGGATGGGTTATCAGACTTGCGGGAGATCTTGTCGATTTCATCGATATATACTATGCCACGTTGAGCTTTTTCGATATCGTAATCGCATTTTTGCAGCAGCTTCTGCATGATGTTTTCGACATCTTCACCCACATAACCAGCTTCGGTCAGGGTAGTAGCATCGGCCATAACAAAAGGCACGTCCAGAAGACGGGCAAGTGTTTGTGCCAGCAAGGTTTTGCCAGAGCCAGTCGGGCCAATCACCAGAATGTTGCTCTTGGCGATTTCAACTTCGTCTTTGTCCTTGGTGGCGGACTGATCCAGCCGTTTGTAGTGGTTGTAAACCGCCACGGCCAGATTCTTCTTGGCCTGGGTCTGACCGATCACATACTGGTCAAGGATATTGCATATTTCTTTGGGCGTTGGCAGGTCGCCATTGGGCTTCAGGCTGCTATCGCCCTGCACTTCTTCACGAATGATGTCATTGCAAAGGTCCACGCATTCATCGCAGATGAAAACGGAGGGACCGGCAATGAGCTTTCTGACTTCGTGCTGGCTTTTACCGCAGAACGAGCAATAAAGTAACTTTTCGCCTTCGGCTTCTTTAGTCATGAAACTATCCTAATCTGAAACGCACGACACCATCTTAAGCGGCATCAGTACGACTTGCAATCACCTTGTCTACCAAGCCGTAATTGACGGACTGCTGCGCACTCATAAAATTATCACGATCTGTATCACGCTCAATAACATCTACTGGCTGGCCAGTGTGGCTGGCAAGAATCAGATTCAGCTTTTCACGCAAATACAGAATTTCTTTGGCGTGAATCTCGATATCAGAAGCCTGGCCCTGGAAACCACCCAGCGGCTGGTGAATCATCACGCGTGAATTAGGTAGGCAGAAACGCTTGTCTTTTGCACCTGCTGTCAGCAACAGCGCGCCCATGCTGGCAGCCTGACCGATACACAAGGTGCTGACGTCTGGCTTGATGAACTGCATGGTGTCGTAAATCGCCATACCGGCTGTGACTGAGCCGCCAGGGGAATTGATATAAAGCGAAATATCCTTGTCCGGATTTTCTGCTTCAAGAAACAGCAATTGCGCGACCACCAGGTTGGCGGTCATGTCATTTACCGGGCCAACCAGAAAAATCACACGTTCGCGCAACAAGCGGGAGTAGATGTCGTATGCACGCTCACCACGCCCACTCTGCTCTATCACCATGGGGATATACCCCAGGCCTTGCGGTTCCCACTGACTTTGCATGCTCATTAAGCATTCCCCATCAAATCGTCAAATTTAACTTTCTTGTCGCTTACCTTGGCAGCCTGCAATACCCAGTTAACCACGTTTTCTTCGGTGGCCAGAGAAGCGGGCTCATCCAGACGCTTTGGATCATCGTAGTACCAACGTACCACATCTTCTGGACGCTCAAAGCTTTGTGCAAACTGGTCCACCATGGCACGCACCTGCTCGGCATTGGCTTGCAGAGAATTCTTGTTCACCAGTTCCGACAGAATCAGGCGCAGGCTTGCATTGCGCTTGGCCTGCTCTTCAAACATGGCTGGATCCAGGGTAACAGTGCTGACATCCACGCCACGCTGTTGCAGGTTGTTCTGAGTAGCCTGCATCACACGATTGGTTTCAGCTTCGATAATTGCCTTCGGCAGCTCAAGGCCTACATTCTCAACCAGTGCCTGGAATACTTGTTCTTTCACCTTGGCGCGCACGCGCTTGGCAACTTCCTGTTCCAGGCTCTGCTTGATTTCAGCCTTCATCTTTTCAACGTCGCCATCTTCCACGCCGAGACCGCGCGCAAAATCCGCATCCAGCTCTGGCAGCTTGGCTTGTTGAACGGTATTGAATGTCACATCATAAGTGACCGTCTTGCCAGCCAATTGTTCCGGCTTATGATCTGCAGGGTATGAAATATCAAAGGTTTTCTGGCTACCTGCCTTGTTGCCGATCAGTTGATCGTCGAACTCGGCAACGCGGCCACCCTCACCCAGGATCAGATCCAGGCCTTGCTCGGAAGTACGCTCGACTTCATTGCCATCGATCAGAGCGCGCAAGGCAATATTCACTTTATCGCCCTTTTTGGATGCGCGCTTCACTGCTTCGTAAGTAGCACGTTGCTTCAGCAGGACATCGGTGGTTTTTTTGACATCAGCTTCGCCGACTTCCAGCACAGGACGTTCAATTTTGACCTTGCTCAAGTCACCGATTTCAAATTCAGGGAAAACTTCGAACGTGGCTACATATTCAAAGTGCTCGCCGCTCTCGGATTGCTTAGGCTCGATATTAGGATAGCCGGCAACGCGCAGCTTATTTTCTTGCACAGCCTCGCTGAACGTGCGCTCAACAGCACCGGAAAACACCTCGTCGCGCACTTGAGCGCCGTATTGCTGGTAAACCAGCTTCATCGGCACTTTGCCTGGACGGAAGCCTGGCAGCTTGGCGGTTCTCGCCAAACGATTGATCCGCTGAGTCACTTCTTCTTCGATAGGTTTCAGTGGCACCGAAACGGTAATGCGGCGCTCGAGATTGCTGATGGTTTCAACGGTTGCTGCCATGCTGTGTTCCTTAAAACTAAAGAAGTTGTCTGGTGCGAAAGGAGAGACTCGAACTCTCACGCCTTGCGGCGCTGGAACCTAAATCCAGTGCGTCTACCAATTCCGCCACTTTCGCAATGATTTGGTCCGATTGCAGCATCCGGCGTTTTGCTTGCCGGAGGGGCAGCTTTGCAGCACCCGCAATCAAAATTTAAGCGCTTAACCCCGCATGGGGAATAAGCGATTTTTAAAAGAATGCCATTGTAGCTCACTCCTGCCGCGCAGAAAACTACATCGTGCAGTATCAGCAGGGCTTGCATTGACAGCATGCGGTACAAATAGCATGATGCAGAGGCGTTCTTGCTTGCCTTCATCCTTGAGGTTGCGGCTTGATCGCACATTACACTACGGTTACTTAGGATTCATACAACACCATGCACAGCACTATTAATCAGGACGAAATCAACATGTTGCGCTCGGAGCTCGAGCTGCTGATGCGCGAGCGTCATGCACTTCTCAAGGTCACCGGTGCCGCAGCTGGGCTGATCGCGGAACTGGACAGTCACGACCTGCCGCAAAATACGGTCGAAGCCGCTGAGCTGCTGGCAACCAGCATCAACACCCTCAACGAAGAAACCCTGCAGGACGCGCTTGCCTCTGTGCACGCCGCCATCGTGGAATAACGTCCCTCCTCCGCTATCGCTAAATTGCCCAGTTCTGCCTTGCCATGTAATATCCTGCGAGGTGGAGAGGGCAATGCATTGATTAAAACAAAAACAACCAAAGCCGCAGCATACGCAAGCATTCTGGCCGCATTGTGGCTGATGTCCGGGTGTGGCTTTCAAACATATAACGCGAAACCACTGGACGCACGCGCCGGCGCTCAGCGCTACCTTGCCCACGAACCTGACAGCCCTGAATTCAGGCAGTTTATGCTGGATAGCGGATATCCGGAGGCACAGCTTCCTGTCAGTATCTGGGGGATGCGCGAACTCACCCTGAGCGCCCTTTTTTATCACCCTGAGCTCGATCTTGCACGGGCCCAATGGCGTGCAGCCCAGAGCGGCGAACTGACAGCTGCGCAGCGCCCCACTCCCGGCATCAATCTTAATACCGAAAAACACAGCGACCACGCAGGGGGCATTTCACCCTGGACCTATGGCCTGAGCATTGACCTTCCGCTGGAAACCGGCGGTAAGCGCCAAGCGCGTATTGATCGCGCTGAAAGCCTCTCGACAGCCGCCCGCATTGATATTGCACAAACAGCCTGGCAAGTGCGCAGCCGTGTGCATCAGAGCTGGCTGGATTTCCGCTACCACACGCAACTGCTTGCCCTCTTGCAACAAGAGCTGAAACTGCGCGATGAAACCACCGCCATGCTGGAAAAACGTCTGCAATCCGGCATGGCATCTTCCATCGAGGTCGCCAATTTCCGTGTGTTACGTCAGAAGACACAGCAAGCCATCGAAACGCAAAAAGGTCGTCTTGCCGAATTACAAGCCTTACTGGCCAGCAATAGCGCACTACCGCTGAGCACATTCAAGCAATTGCCATTACAGCCGCTCACCTTTGACCAGAACACCCCGCTTCCGCCAGCCACACTGGAAAGCCTGCGCGATGCTGCCATGCTCAACCGGCTGGACATGCGCGCAGCCCTAGCACGGTACGATGCGGCGGAAGCCAAGCTGCGGCTGGAAATCGCCCGCCAATACCCTGACCTTACGCTGACACCAGGCTACAGCTACGACCAGGGCGACAAGATCTGGTCGCTGGGGATTTCCGCCCTGATGACCATGATCAACAAAAACCGTGGATTGATCGCCGAAGCCACCGCGCTGCGCGATGTTGAGGGCGCGCAATTCCAGGTATTGCAAGCCGGCATCATCGCCGAGCTGGAGCGTGCCGAAGCGGCGTATACGGCCACCTGGCAGGAGCTGGCACGTGCCCGCGAATTTGTGACAACAGCTCAAGCGCTTACACGTCAGATTCAACGGCAATTTGCTGACGGTTATGCTGACCGGCTTAGCCTGCGCACCACCGAGCTCGAAGCCTTGCTCGCCAACCAGCACCTGCTGGATGTGCAATACAAGTTATATCAGGCTGTAGCAGCGCTGGAGCAAGTGGCACAACGCCCGCTGCTGGATGAAAACAATATGCCGGAAAATCTCAACCCGCTGCTGACGCAGCCCAATTCCTGATGCACGCTGGAGTTATGCATGAACCGTAAAGTAATCACCATCATCAGCCTGCAAGCCATTCTCATCATCACCATGTTCTGGGTGATCGTGTTCTACGGCAAGGACGAATATGAGGCTTACACACGTGAGCAGGAAGAGGAAATCGAAAACCCGAGCCGGGTGACCACCGAGCATGGTGCCACCATTGTCACGCTCAACGCCGAAGCCCGTCAGCAAAGCGACATACAGCTGGGCAAAGCAAGCCCCACGCAGCAATCCGCCAGATTACCTGTGCTGGGCACTGTACTGGCGATTGATGGGCTGATCGAGCTACGCTCGCGCTACATGGTCGCCCGCGCTGATGCCCTGCAAACCCAGGCTTCATTGCAAAACACCCGACAAGAGTATGAGCGTCTGCAACAGCTCAATCAGGATGACCAGAATGTATCTATTCGGGCCGTTATGGCGGCGGAAGCCCTCTACAAAACCGATTTAGCCAAACTGCAAGCCGCGAACACCGCCGCACGCAATGCTGAAGACGCGCTGCGCCAGCAATGGGGCGGCACCTTGGCCACCGAGGCCAGCAAAGACCACAGCGCCTTGCTTGATGCCTTGTTGAATTACCGCGAAGTCCTCATCCGTATCACCTTGCCGTTTGATGCTGCGGAACCCTCGGCAGGCAGTCATCTCAGCCTCACGCCCACCGGCAGCAGCGGGCAAGCGGTGCAAGCCAGCTACGTCTCTATCGCGCCTGTCAGCGATGCCGGACTTGCAGGCAAAACCTATTTCTACCGCGCCAGTGCCTCTGCTCTGCGCTCCGGCATGCGCGTCAGTGCCAACCTCGCTGGCAGTCAGGCCCGCAGCGGCATGCTCGTGCCAAGTAGCGCAGTCGTATGGTATGGCGGCAAACCCTGGGTATACATACAAACCGCATCCGACAAATTCAAGCGCCTGTCGATTGAGGGCGCCGCCGAGGCGGAAAATGGCTGGTTCGTCGCCGGTGTTTTGCAGCCGGATAGTGTGATCGTGGTGAGTGGCGTTCAGCTGCTATTATCGGAAGAATTACGTTACCAGATCAAAAACGAGAACGAGGACTAAGCATCTTGACCCTCGTTCTCGTTAATTCCGCTTTATCCCGCCCACCTCTGGTTATAGTCCCCGCCGCCGTGAAAGGGATACTGCCATGATGTCCGCGCTGGTCCGCTTTTCCATCCGCTTTCATGGCGTCATCATTGGCCTGGCGAGCCTGATGGTGATTTATGGCATTTATAGCCTAACGCGCAGCAATCTGGATGTATTTCCCGAGTTTTCGCCTACCCAGCTTGTCATTCAGACCGAGTCACCTGGCATGTCGGCCAAACTGGTGGAGTATCTGGTCACACAACCGCTGGAAAATACCATTGCCGGGACGGTGGGTGTAGACAAGATACGCTCGCAATCCATCCCTGGCCTGTCGGTCGTCACCGTGTTGTTCAAACCCGGTACCGATGTCTATCGCAACCGGCAGGTAGTGGCCGAACGGCTGAGCACCCTCAGCAGCCAGCTGCCGCATGGCATTGTTCCCAATATCACGCCACTCACCTCCTCAGCCAGCACCGTGCTGGGCATAGGGATCACCTCTGACAAGCGCTCGCTGACCGAACTGCGCACCTTGGTGGACTGGACCATACGCCCCCACCTGATGGCCGTGCCTGGCGTGGCGGATGTCAATGTGTTTGGCGGCAAGGTCAGGCAGCTGCAGATTCAGGTGGACCCTCAACAGCTCATCCGCTACAACATCGGCCTGCCGCAGGTCATGGAAGCGGCAAGCAAGGCCACAGGCGTGCGTGGTGCAGGTTATATCGAGAATAAAAACCAGCGCATCATTATCAATAGCGAAGGGCAATCCTTTACGCCGGAGCAGCTGGCGCAGGTGACTTTGCTGCATCGCGCCGGCCAGACCATACGGCTGGGGGACATAGGCAAGGTGATCGAGGGCGAAGCGCCCTCCATCAGCGCGGCGCAGATTAATGGCCAAACCGGCATTTACCTTTCCGTACAGGGCCAGCTGGGCGCCAACACCTATGCGGTCAGTAGTGCCCTTGAAAAAGCCATCGACCAGCTGGAACCCAGCATGCGCAATGAACAGGTGACCTTGCATCCCGCCTTGTTCAGACCAGCCAATTTTATTGAAACCGCTATTCATGGCGTACAAAGCGATATCCTGATCGGCTCGCTGCTGGTAATTACCGTGCTGTTCCTGTTTCTGTTCAATGCGCGTACCGCCTTTATTTCGGCCACGGCGATCCCGCTTTCCCTGCTCACCGCCGTGGTCGTAATGCAGTTTTTTGATATCGGGCTCAATATCATGGTGCTGGGTGGCTTGGCCATTGCGCTGGGCGAAGTAGTGGATGACGCCATCATCGATACCGAAAACATCTTCCGCCGCCTGCGTGAAAACCGTCTTTTGGCTCAGCCGCGCCCCATCCACCGCGTGGTGTTCCAGGCATCCATGGAAGTCCGCAGCTCGGTGGTCTATGCTACGTTTATCGTGGCTTTGGTCTTCATGCCCCTGCTCACGCTTAGCGGTGTCGCCGGCAAACTGTTTGCGCCATTAGGCCTGGCTTACATCAGTGCCATTCTTGCCTCGCTGGCCGTGGCGCTGACATTGACGCCGGCCCTCTGTTACATGCTGCTGGGCAAGGCCAGACTGGAGACCGAAGACTCGCCGATGATTCGCTTCATCAAGCGGCATTATGTGAAGCTGCTGTACCGCATCGAATCCCATTTCAAACTGGTTCTGCTCACCACATTGGTCGCCATTGCGCTGGGCCTGGGAATATTGCCCCTGTTCAAGAGCCAGTTCATCCCCAACCTGCATGAAGGTCACTACATCATGCACATGACCGCCGTCCCCGGCACTTCGGAGCAGGAGTCTTTGCGGGTAGGCAAAAAAGTGGCGGAAGCCATCAGCAGCATCAAAGGCGTACGTTCTGTCGCCCAGTGGGTGGGTCGTGCGCCCAATGCAGCGGATACGTTTGGCACCCATTACAGTGAATTCGAAATCGAGATTGGCACGGTATCGGGCGAAGAACAGAACCGCATTCTGGAAGATATCCGCGAAAAGATTTCCGGCTATGACGACGATGGCCCGGCGCCCCCGGGCTTTGTCGGGGTGAACTTTGCCATCAATACCTTCCTCACCGAGCGCATTGAAGAAACCATCTCCGGCTATGCCGCCGCCCAGGTCATCAATGTGTATGGCCGCGATCTGGATGCCCTGGACCGCGACGCCCAGGCCATTGCCAGCGTGGTCTCCCAGATATCCGGCGCGACCGACGTGCTGGTGCAGGCGCCGCCAAGCACGCCCCAGCTCAGCATACGTTTGCGCCCGCAAAGCATGCTGCAATGGGGATTGTCGCCGACCGATGTGCTGGACACCATACGCCTTGCTTATGAAAGCCTGCCCATCTCGCAGGTATACCAGGCCAACCGCGTCATCGGCGTCAGCATTGTGCTCGAGCCCGAGAGCCGGCAGCGCATCCAGCAAATCGGCAATCTGCCCATCATCAATAATGAAGGCCGCCTGCTGTATTTACGCGACATCGCCGACATCACGCAGGAAAATGGTCGCTCCAAGATTCTGCATGCCGATGCCAAACGCATCCAGACCGTGACGGCCAATGTGAACGGCCGCGATATTGCAAGTTTCAGCGAAGAAGTCAAAACGCGCATTCGCGATGAGGTCGAGCTGTCGCCCGGCAACTACCTCGCTTTCTCTGGCGAAGCCGAAGCGCAGGCACAGTCGCGTGAAGATCTCATGGTGCATTCTTTACTGGCCGTGGTGGGTATTTTCCTGATGCTTTACATCGCCTTTGGCCAGTTACGCAACTTGCTGCTGACCTTTGCCAACCTGCCGTTTGCCCTGATTGGGGGCGTGATTGCCGTGATTCTGACGGGCGGATGGATTTCGCTGGGCTCGCTTGTCGGCTTTGTCACCCTGTTTGGCATCACCTTGCGCAATGCCATCATGCTGGTCTCGCATTACCAGCACCTGGTTGATAAGGAAAACATGGCCTGGGGACTGGAAACCGCTATCCGCGGCGCTTCAGAACGCTTGCCCTCCATCCTGATGACTGCCCTGGTCACCGCGCTGGGGCTGCTGCCACTGGCGGCGGGTAGCGGCCAGCCTGGCCGCGAAATCGAAGGCCCGATGGCCACCATCATTGTGGGCGGGTTGGTGACCTCCACGCTGCTCAATCTGCTCATATTGCCGACCATCATGCTGCATTTTGGCCGCTTCAAAAAAGCCCATATGGCATAGGAGCGAATATTGCTTAGTAAAATGACGTATGGAATTCCTACCTAAAAAAAACCAGGCGCGCTTTCGAGCCGTCAGCATCGCCATTTCAGCCTTTTTTCTGCTGGACCTGGCCTTGCTTGGCACCACCTTCCTGCTGTCTGATCAGGTCAAAGAAAATGCCATTGTCATCAACCTGGCAGGACGCCAGCGCATGCTCTCGCAACGCATGGTCAAATGCCTGCTGCAGCTCGAGCGCTCGCAAGATGACCTTGTCAGACAAGCCAGTCGGCAAGAACTGGAGCTGACGTATCGCCTGTTTGATACCACCTTGCAAAGTTTCACGCATGGCGGCACCACTACCGGCACCGAAGGTCTGCTGCAAAAGGTTCGTCAAGTCAGCCAACCCAGGGCCCGCCAGCTGTTAACCGAAGCAGAAACCTTATGGTCGCCTTACCGCTCCGCCATCGCCGACCTGCTTGCCGACCAGCGCATCGACAATGCCAAGCTCAGCACCGCCGTCAATCTGGCACTGCAACATAATCCGGAACTGCTCAACCTGATGAATCAACTGACCGGCAATCTGGAAGCGAATGCCGTCAACAAGACCAAAGAGGTGCACTTTCTGCAGACCCTGATGCTGAGCATGGCGCTGCTCAGCTTTCTTATGGTGATGCTGCTAATGAAAAGTGAGCTGAAGCGCGCCAACAAGCAGCGCGAAACCCTGGACAAGATTATCGATACCATCAACGCCGGCATCCTGATTCTGGACGAGCATGACAAGGTGCATGCCGCCAACCAGCCTGCCGCCCAGCTGTTTGGGTACCAAGACCGGGAGGCCATGCTGGGTCTTGCCCGAACGCATCTGCTTTTTGAGTGGGATAAGCAACTGCTGGGACGGCGCAAGAATAGCGTCACGTTTTATGCCGCCATGCAGACGGCTGATTTTCCGCTGGAAGACAGCCAGCTCAAGATCGTGACTATCTCGGACATCAGCCAGCAGCGCTCGGTGGAAGCTTCGCTCAATAAGCTGGCTTATTACGACGCGCTCACCGGATTACCCAACCGTTTGCTGTTTGAAGACCGCCTGCATCAGGGCATCTTCGCCTGTAAGCGCCAGGGCAGCAAGCTAGCTGTGCTGTTTGTGGACCTCGACAAGTTCAAGGAGGTCAACGACAACTTTGGTCACCATATTGGGGATTTGCTGCTGAAGGAAATTGCGGTTCGCCTGCGCAATCACTTGCGTGAAGAAGATACCGTATCGCGGCTGGGGGGCGATGAATTCGTGATCCTGCTCAACTCGATTAGCTGCATCGCAGACTGCGAGAAGATAGTACGCAACCTGCTAACGGCCTTGCGCGCGCCCTTTGCCACCGACGTGGTGACGCTCTATCAGGAAGCCAGCATCGGCATTTGCATTTATCCGGATCATGCCCAGGATGAAGAGACCATCGTCAATAAGGCTGACCAGGCCATGTATCTCGCCAAGCGCGACAGTCAGCGGCATTACGCCTTCTTTTCAGAAATCGATACCGCCGACGCCTGAGATGTTTAATCGTACTTGATGTACTTGAAGCGTGGGTCTTCGTTGGGCGTGCCTTCCAGCGCTCCGCCCTCCTTGCCCGGCTGCCACTGAATCACGGATTCGATCTTGGCGGCCAGCGTCCAGTCCTTATCGGTAATGCCTTTGGCGCTGTGCGTGCACAGCTTCACAATCACAAAGGCATACGATACCGTTAAATCAGGATGATGCCAGGCCGATTCGGCCAGGTGACCCACGGTATTTACCACCATCAGGGTCGCTTTCCAGCCGCTGGTTTTGTATTTGCGGCGTATCCAGCCATCTTCATAAAACCAGTGCGGAAACTCGGCGGCTATTTTTGCCTGGATTTCAGATTCGCTATAGACGCGATCGTTGGTATTGGGGGTATCCACGAGATCACTCATGATTGAATCTCCTTTAAAAATGCGTTTAAAAGTCGACGTACCGGCTAATGCAAAGTCCGGCTAATGCCAAGTCCGGCTAATGCCAAGTCGGGCTAATGCCAAGTCGGGCTAATATTCCAAGCCGGGTTAATTCCAGGCACAGCGTACAGCCACGGCATCCTGCTCTAACTGCTGCACGGAATCGCCCTGCTGCAGCACATGGGCATCCTGCTTATGGACTACCCAGGTCTTGAATGACTGACCAACAACGTAATCCCCCAGATGCATGTCCACCAAGCCATCTTTAACCAGCCGCTCCAGCGAAACCTCGCTGGCTTCAGGGCGATCGGATTTGACCAGCAAGAGATGCTCCGCTCCGAGCCTTCCGGCAAGCCAGGCAGCGAGACTATCTGAGGTGACATCCCAGTTCTGGGGGATGCTTTCATCCGCACACACCATCCGTGAAGGCAACCACACCAGGGCGCGATGCTGCCAGCCGCGCTCGGCGATCTCCAGCTCACTGCTGGCCGTCACCAGGGCGGGATTGAGCCCGGTGAGCAAAATGCCATACTGATCCATGGCCATCACGGCCATCTGGTGGGCAACCGCATCTGGTATGCCAGTTTTACTCTGGGCGCTGCGTACCGCATCAGCAAAAATGCCGCCACCGGGCACGATAATGAATTTACCATCGCTATGCTGCGCAATCATCTCCAGCCATTGCGGCAGTTCGGAAGAACCCAGCAGGCTACCGCCCAGTTTAATCACCCACATATCACCCTGCTTTCTGAAAATGTGCGACCAGTTGCAACATGGAAGAAGCCTTGTCCCAGGTCTCGCGGTACTCTTTTTCCATCACGGAATCGGCAACAATGCCGCCACCGGCCCAGAAGCGCAGGCAGTTATCCGAATAGACCGCGGTGCGGATAGCGATATTCGTATCCATATTGCCATCAAAGCCGATATAGCCAATGGCCCCGCAGTAAACCCCGCGACGATGCGGTTCCAGCTCTTCGATAATCTCCATGGCCCGCAACTTGGGGGCGCCGGTAATCGATCCGCCGGGGAAACTGCCGCGCAGCAGGTCCACTGCCGTGGTACCCGGGGAAAGCTCGCCGCTGACCGTGCTGACCAGGTGATGCACATTGGAAAAGCTTTCCAGCGCAAACAGCTTGTCCGCGCGCACCGAGCCCACGGCGCAATTTTTGCCGATATCGTTACGCAGGAGATCCACGATCATCAGATTCTCTGCGCGATCCTTGAGGCTGTGCTGCAGATCATGGGCATTGCTGGCATCCTCGACCGGATCCTCGGCCCGGGGCCGCGTGCCCTTGATCGGCCGCGTTTCAACATGGCCATGGTTCACCTGCAAAAAGCGCTCTGGCGAGCCTGACAATATCTGCAACTGTGGGAAATTCAGATAAGCCATGAACGGCGCCGGGCTGTGCGTGCGCAGATAACGGTAAGCCTGCCAGCCATCACCTTGCGCCGTCACCGAAAAGCGCTGTGCCAGATTGACCTGATAACAATCGCCTTCGTGAATGTAGCGTTTAATACGATCAAATGCCCGTCCATAGGCTGGCTCATCAAGATTGGATTGCAGCGGGCTGTTGACCTTGAATGGCTGTGTCTCCTCGGTCCATGGGGCGGCAAATAATTGACAAAGCACATCCCAGGCTGGGGTGGTAGAAGGATGGCGCTGATGCGAAACCAGCCAGGCCGCCTGCTCGCGATGGTCCACTACCAGGGCCCAGTCATAGATACCCAATTGCATTTGCGGAATATGTTCCGCATCCTCCGCCAGGGTGGGCAAGGTTTCCAGCGCGCGTCCCAGGTCGTAGCCGAAATAGCCTATCGCACCACCTTCGAACGGCAGCTCACCACTGGGGGTAGCAGCGCTGGCTAATATGCGATTTAGCACGGCAAAAGCATCCTCATGATACACCTGGGAACCTGTATCATCGGCAACCGTGGTCACCCCATCTGTCGTGGTAATACGGATATAAGGTCGGGCGGCCAGAATATCGTAGCGCCCATAGAAGCTACCCGGCTTGCCACTATCGAGAAACACCGCCCACGGCTCATGAGCAATGCGCGCAAATAGCGCCGCGCTATCGGGCGAATAAGGAATGGCGTGCTTAAGCATGCTGTACCGCCAGGTAGGCAACGGCGTACGCGGGCAGGCAAATGGCCGCCCAGCGCTGCACATCTTCATCCGCTGCTTGTATTAATGTCTGCACTTCTGTGTATTTCCTGTGTAATTGCGCGGCGAGCTCCGCCACCAGAAAGCGTCCGGCACCGGCGCCGACCATCACGCCAAAGCCGGTTTGCGGATGCAGGGATGCACTGCGTAATAGGGCTTCGCGCAAGGTATTGAGCTGCGCATGCTTGAATGCATGTGCCAGTAAAAGCCAGGCTTCGGCTTCGGCATCCGCCAGATCATGGCCTATCATGCGCGCGAGCCGACGTGCACTGTCGGCGGGGGTTTTACCGGCGCCATCGGCCGTGGCCGCCATATCATGTGCCTCGTCGAGGTCTCCTGTAAGACGGTAAACATCGGCGGTGGTTGCAAAATGTTCAGCAGCCAGCCCGTAATATTCACCGCCAAAGCAGATACGCGGCGCCACGGCCATGAGCGGAGTGCGCACCACGCCGGTATAAACCAGTTCACCTGCCCGCATGCGCGCGGCATCGCTATAGCCACGCGGTGCGGGTTTTGAGGAAACCAGCGAGACAATGTCTGCCGTGGTACTGCCTATATCGACAAAGACACCATGCTCCACGCGACGCGCCACAAACTCGGCACTGGCCAGCCAATTGGCGGAAGCCACGTCATTTGCATAAAAAGACACATCGGCTAAGGCAATAAAGCCCTGGCGGCCCGCATAAAAGCTGAGCTTGCCAATCAACTGCTGACTTAGGACATCTGCAATCTGCATGACGCCACTGAGACGGTCAGGAAAAATATCCGCCAGCTCGCCGGTCATGGTCACCACATGCTGCTGCGGATAAGCGGGCAATTGATCCAGTATCTGATGAACCGCTGCGGATAATCTATCCAGCCCCTGCCACAGCGGGCAAGCCACCTGCACAACGCGCAAGGCCATGCCATCGGCATTTAACAAGGCGGCCTTGAGATGTGCGCCACCCACATCCCACCCCAAGGTAAGGGGACCATCTGGCAGCAGATTAGACATGAGTAGAGACTTCCACGAGGTGACGGTTGATCGGAGGCAAACTAAAGTCAGGATTATAGGACAAGTCCATGATCAGGCGCGCCGGATTAAGGCCTGTGGCGGCTTGCAGCCCGACATATGAGGTTGTCAGGCGCGGATTTACCTCCAGCACATGCAAGGCTCCCGTGGGCGTCACGATCACATCGACGCCTACATACCCCGCCAAATCCGGCATGGCGGCTGCCAGCTGTTGCGCCAGCGCATCAAAAGCCTGCCAGTGCGTGGCCATGCCATTCAGCACACTACCGGCGTAGGCGAAACCAGCATGAGCGCCCTGTGCTTGCAGGCTGATAAGCTGACGGTTACAACTCAATAGCCAGGCCCGTCCATGCCGGCAAAGCATCGATAAACTGGCGGCCTCTCCTTGAACAAACGCTTGCACGGTGTGAGAAGGACGTTGTTTGATCCAGTCCGCATACGATGGCCACTGGTCAAAATAATAGGTTTCGTCCGCGCCCGCCCCATCATCCGGCTTTGTAACCAGCGGGATAAAGTTCTCCGCAGTGATTTCTTCAGTACGCAATGTGGGCACCACTGTCAAACCGGCTTTTTGCAATAGATGCAAAGTAGCTGACTTGCTTGAGGCGATACCAACAGCGCTGCCCGGATTTCCTATGACGCGCTTGCCAAGCTGTTCCGCCATCAGGGTAAGGCGATGCAAGATGCCGTCCGTCTCCGGCGCAATCAACCATACCGCATCCACTTTCTGCATGATGCTTAGCCATAACGGCCAGGGATCATCATCCACCCAGTGCACTTCTATCCCTTCAGAAATGCGGTCAGACTGCAGGGGAGCACGCCTATCACAAGTGAGTACCAGATGCAGCTCAGGCAGCTCACCCAAATCGCGCAACAAGGCATCCCGCATCATCGTGCCTTCTCTGGCGAGCGACGGCGGCAATGGCGCACGGTATAATCCGCCGCCAGTGATATATTCACATACCAGTATCTTCAAACAGCGCGCCTCACCACCATGAATATCATTCCTGTTATTGATCTTCTTGATCATCACGTCGTGCACGCAAAACGTGGGGAGCGACAACATTACCGCCCCATCGAATCCAGCTTGTGCGACAGCAGCGAACCGCTCGCCATCACGCGCGCCCTGCTGGAATTATATCCGTTTGATACCTTATACATTGCCGATTTGAACGCGATTCAGGGCAAGCCTGCGCATGTGGATACGATTGCCATTATCCGCCGGCATTATCCCGAACTGCGCATCTGGCTGGATGCCGGTTTCAAGGAAGCCCTTGACCTGCAGCCCTGGACTGGACTGGACATCACGCCGGTCTTCGGCAGTGAAAGCCTGGCGGATATGGATGCCTATCATGCCTTAACAGAAGGCGATGCAGCGCATGTGCTATCTCTCGATTTTCGCGGGGATCAGTATCAAGGGCCGGATGCACTGCGCAAAACGCCCGCGTTGTGGCCAGCGCAGGTGATCGGGATGGCGCTGGCAAATGTTGGCAGCAACGAAGGGCCTGACTATGCGCGCATGCAACAACTCACGGAGATGGCGCGGCACAGCACTATTTACGCCGCTGGCGGGGTCAGGAATATACAGGATATAGAGCGATTGCAGGAACAGGGCGTGGCGGGTGCGCTAGTGGCCAGCGCCCTTCATTCGGGGCAAATCAGCCGTGATGACATGATGCGCATCAGCACATCTCAAGCAAATTAAAACCCGTTAAGCCAGGATGTTGGCAAACAGGGATGAGAATGCCACAAGGCGACTTTATTTGGCCTGAAATGGGTGCCGGGATGCCTGGTAATTTTTCAGCAGATACTCCACGCTGGGTTCGCGCTTGATCGCACCCTCAAGCGCTTGCTTGGTAGCACGGTAATTCCATTCCTGGATTTTTCTGTCGTCATCGGCCTTGGCATCAATAAAGACGCCTACGCATATAAACAGGTTTTCGGCTTCGCTTTCCGGAATAGTGCCTTCGGCAACACAATCCATCACGGCGAGCGCCACCCCGCGCTGTGCGGGACCAAACATCTGTACCGCCTGCTTGCCATTCTTGATCGTGACCTTGTTGTACATCACCGTTGCAGGTTGTGTACGCACATTGGGCGCCACCACAGCCAGTAAGCCATTGATACCACGGCGTTGCGTTGTCAGGGTGCGGGTAAATGCGCGCTCGGCTGCGCTACCGCGCGGCCCGATAATCAGCTCGATATGCGAGACGTTTTTGAGGTCCATGTCTTCAATGACGAGCGCCTCCCCTACCAGCACGCGATCAATCACATGCGCGGATACGGTCTTGCCCTTGGGTTTCGCTGAAAACAATGTAAAGAGACGATCCAGTATGGACATGATTAATCCTCTGTTTTTACTGGCAAAGAGAAGGCACAGAAGCTACGGGAGCGACTGTGCCTTAATGAAAAACGCCCCATTGTGTGGGGCGCTTTTGGACTTACTTAGCTTGGAATGGATGGGCAGAAGCTTTGTAGTTCTTCAGCACATCAGCTACCTTAGGTTCGCGAGCAACAGCGCTCTTGATCGCTTGCTTGGTCGCTTGATAGTTCCACTCTTGGATACGCTCATCGATATCAGCCTTGTGATCGATGAACACGCCTACGCAGATGAATACATCATCAGCTTCGTCTTGAGGGATGGTGCCGTCAGCAACGCAATCCATCACGGCCATGGAAACACCGCGTTGAGCTGGGCCGAACATTTGAACAGCTTGCTTGCCGTTCTTGATGGTCACTTTATTGAACATCACGGTAGCTGGCTTGGTCATCATGTTAGGAGCCACAACAGCCAGCAAACCATTTACACCTTCTTTTTGGTCGGTCAGGGTACGGCAGAAAGCGTCTTCTGCAGCGCTACCACGTGGCCCGATGATCAAGTCG
>DATMSO010000004.1:0-45151 GCA_035565335.1 Methylovorus sp. | reverse complement strand
CGCTGGCGGGCAATGGTATCGACTGCGCTGTAGCGCTCTTCGGGATCAGCGGCGCTGTAAAAAAGCGTATCCACCGCCTGGTTGCCTTCCAGGTCCAGAATGCGGAATATCTGGCCTTTTTTCACTTCGGCCATCCAGGGGTCACCGGCATCGCATACCTGGTCCAGCACGGCGTTGCGCGGATCCAATGGGCTTTCGGTCAGCATCTGGCTCATAGGTAATACCTTTCCGTGTTGATAAAGCCGCGGGCGTTTTGCTCACACTGCGTGCGGCACACATCATCGGGCGCGGCGGCCCCGGCATACCAGGCCGTGAGTTTTACCGCAGCCGGTTTGTATTCGGTGGCAGGGTCGAGCGGATGCGGCGCGGCAGATAGCACCAGCAGCACGTTCATGTCGAAGCGCACATCCACATAATCCCCCGCCTTGCTATGGCCGGCGACAAAGCTCAGCGCACCGTTGTCATCCGGCACGGCCTTGCTGAAAAAATTGACGTTGGCGACCAGATCGCGCTTGCCCAGGCCGTATTTCGCCAGCTCGATCAGCAGGCCATCCTTGCCGCTGCGGTGCATGGCATTGCGATGGGTCTGGAAGGTCGCTTTACCGTACTGGCCTTCGATCATGGCGGCATCGGTCACGCCGCTGAAGGTATCGTGCCAGCCCACGCTATCGCCAATGATGGAGCACATGACGCGGCCCATGTCGGAGTAGCAGACATTGCCCGTCGTCAGAAACGCCGTGTGTTGTGCCTTCAGCGAATCCGGCATGTTGTAGCGTTCCAGCTTGTCTTCCGGGTTGTAGAACAGCGCGGCCAGGTTGGCCCCGCCTTCCAGATCGGTGATGCGCAGCGCAGTGCCGCGGCGTATCAGGCCCGACCAGTGATTGCCGCCGGGGATGGTTTCTTCCCACAGCACAGCAGCAGGTTCAAATACAGCGCTCATGCTTTTGTCCTTGTATGGTTTGCCATGTCATTCGCGAAGCTCGTCATGGCTATTGCCCGGCTCGGCGCGCCTTGGGCGTCATCGGGTGCAATGGCGGAATAACCGCGCCCATCAGTTGCAGCTTGCCGGTGATTACGCCACGCAGCGCAATGATTTCATTCGCCACCGCCTGTACGGTCAGGGCCGGGCCCTGCACCAGAATCACTTCCATGGTCTGGTTATCCGCAAGATGTACGTGCAGCGAGCTGATCACTTCATCCAGATGCTGATACTGCAGGTCGGCAATGGTTTTCTGCAGCCCTCGAGTGCCGTTGTTGTAAAGAATGGTGATGGTACCCACCATCACTTCGTTGCCTTTTTCCCGCTTATGCTCGGCCAGATGCTGGCGCAGCATGTCGTTGATCGCTTGCGAGCGGCTTTCAAAGCCGCGCTCGATCACCATGGAGTCGAGCTCGGCATGCAGATCATCGGGCAAGGAAATACTGATGCGATTTACCGGTGCTTTTTTGTTTTTCTCGTTCATGTGTCCTCCTTTGTAGCTGGCCAGGATGCCCCGTCATGGTGACATCTTGGCAGACTGGGGCGGGCATGACACCCCGCCCCATCAACACATGGTTTAGAACATGTAGCTGTAACGGTCGATTTCCCACTGGCTGACGGTGAGGTGGTAGGTTTCCCACTCTTGCGTCTTGTAGGTGACAAACTCATCACGCAACTCTTTGCCCAGGGTTTTTTCCACCAGTGCATCGGCAGCAAACGCTTCCACGGCTTCCTGCAGGGTTTGTGGCAGGAACTGAATGCCGCGGCCCAGACGCTCCTCTTCGCTGATGGCGTAGAGGTTGTCTTCATTCGGTGCGCCCGGATCCAGTTGCTCACGGATGCCTTCCAGACCTGCAGCTAATGCCAGCGTAGCCGCCAGGTAAGGATTCACAGCGCCGTCGGCATTGCGAGATTCGCAACGGCCGCCGCCCATAGGCACACGTACCGAGTTGGTGCGGTTGTTGGAACCGTAAGAGTTGAACACCGGCGCCCAGCTGAAGTAGCTCATGGCACCACGGCGTACCAGGCGCTTGTAGCTGTTGACCGTAGGCGCAAAGGCAGCGCACAGGGCCGGGCCGTGCTTGAGAATACCAGCGATGAACTGGTAGCCCAGCGTGGTCAGGCCCAGGCCGCGTGGATCGTCCTTGGGGTCGCAGGCAAACAGGTTCTTGCCGGTCTTGAGGTCATACAGCGACATGTTGAAGTGCGCGCCGGTACCGGTTTTGTCAGCAAATGGCTTGGGCATCATGGTCGCCAGCAGGCCCTCTTCCTTGGCATAGTGCTTGGCCATGTAACGGAAGAAGGTGAAGCGGTCGCACATGGTCAGCGCATCGCTGTAGTTGAAGTCAAACTCGAACTGGCTGTTGCCATCTTCGTGGTCAAACGAATACAGGTCCCAGCCGAGGTCGTTGATGGCAGTGGCCATCTTGTCCAGCCAACCAAAGTTATCCATGAAGCCGCGCACGTCGTAGCAAGGCTTGGTCAGCTTGTCGTCGGGGTTAGGGATGGACAGCTTGCCATCGGCTTCCTGCTTCAGCAGGTAAATCTCGCATTCAATACCCAGATTCATGCCAAAGCCCATTTCAGCGGCTTGGGCCAGCACGTTCTTCAGTGCAACGCGGGTATTCAGTGCATACGGCTCGCCCTGAAATCCGTTATCAGCCGGCATCCAGGCCACTTTGGGTTCCCATGGCAGAGGTATGATGTGGTTCAGGTCAGGGATCGAGGTCAGTTCATCGTCGCTCGGGGCCTGGCCCAGGCCGTCCAGCGCATAGCCGGTGTAACGCTCGGAGCCGGCGGCCATTTGTGGCAGGTGGTCAATCGGCACCACCTTGGCCTTGGGCACGCCGTGGATATCCACATAAGCGCCTATGCAATACTTGACGCCCTTGGCTTTCAGTTCGTTCTGGATAGTTGCAATTTCTGCAGTCGACTTCGACATATACATACCTTTCAAATCAATCGTTTAGGGTGCTGCGGTTTTGCTTTGCCGGGCCTGACGTCTCAGGCAGCGGCGTGGCTGAAATAGGAATGCGGTAAAGGGGGCTGTTCGGCCTGGCCTTTGCGTAGCAATTCGGATAAATCCTCGACCATCCAGGCAAACCATTCGGTGCCCTTGTCGGCGTTGGAAATACTGGGCTGGCCGGTAACACCATTAAGGCTGGTGCGGTTGACCGGGTGCGCAAACACCAGGTCATCGGTGCGGTCCGGGTCATCGGCCAGCGTGAGTTTGTCGGTGCGCACTATGTGTGGCGCCTTTGCCAGCATGAGCGAGGTTTCGGCATCGTTGGCATGCCAGTCGTCGCCATCAGCATGGTGAAACTGTTTGACGCGCGGGCTCATGGTGGCGGTATTGATCACGGCTACCATCATGTCGTCATGCTCGCTACGCAACATCTCCAGCGCGCAGCGCAAAGGCGCGGCATTGGTGACGTGGCTGTTGATGATAAACAGGCGGCGCACGCCACTGTGGTAGGCCCAGTCGCCGATTTCCTTGACCAGGTTGATCAGGGTGATGGGCGTGAGCGCGATGGTGCCGGGCCAGCGGCGGCTATGCCCTACTGAGCAGCCATAAGGCATGGTGGGCAACATGGGCACGCCGGTGGCTTCGGCCACGGCGCGGCACAGAATATCGGCCAGGATGTAGTCCATGCCACAGCCCATGTGAGGACCATGCTGCTCGGTGGCGCCTATGGGCAGCATGGCGGTGCCATTGGCAGCGCTGAGCTTGGCGGGCAGTTCATCCCAGGTTGTGTCGGACCATTGCATCGTCATTTCTTCTTACTCCACGTTATCGGCTACATTGACAAAGCGAATCATGCGGCTGGGCACGGAAACCGCATCCTCGTCCACCGGGGCAGTGGGCGGATGAATGAGCTCTTCCAGCCGTGCCTTGGTCGCAATGAATTCAGGTGTAAACAGTTGGTCGGGGCTGCGCGGGCGCGGCACCGGCACTTCAATCAGTTCCTGCACTTCACCGGGGTGCGCTTTCAGCACCAGAATGCGGTCGGCCAGCAGAATCGCTTCATCCAGATCGTGCGTGATGAAGAGGATGGTGATATCGATGTTGCGCCAGATCTCCATCAGGTGCGTCTGCATCTTGCTGCGGGTCTGCGCATCCAGCGCGCCAAAAGGCTCGTCCATCAGCAGGATGCGCGGCTGGTTGACCAAGGCACGGGCAATCGCCACGCGCTGCTTCATGCCACCGGAAAGCTCATGCGGATAGGCATTGGCAAATTTCTCCAGGCCGACGAGTTCCAGCCACAGCGCGACTTCACGCGAGGCTTCCTCGGTGGGCATGCCATTCATTTCCAGGCCGAACATCACGTTCTTTTTCACACTGAGCCAGGGGAAGAGCGTGTAGCCCTGGAATACCATGCCGCGATCACGGCCAGGGCCGGTCACAGGTTTGCCATCCAGCAGCACTTCGCCGCTGGTGTAGTTTTCCAGCCCGGCCAGAGTGCGGATCAGGGTGGACTTGCCGCAGCCGGAAGGCCCGATCACGCAGACAAATTCCCGGCGATGCGTCTTGAAGCTGACGTCTTTGAGCGCGGTGGTTTCGCCCTTGGCGCCGCGATACACCTTGGTCAGGTTTTTCACTTCCAGGATCACTTCGCGCTGCTTCAGCTTGTCGAAGCGGGCCTTGACCGCGTCAGACTGGGTCAGGTAGCTGGTTGGATCTGTGTTTGCTTGCATGATGCCTACTCCTTGTTCGCCGGTTTATCCCAGGGGAAGAGACGCTTGCCCAGGCGGGCCAGCACCATATCCGTACCGAGACCGATAATGCCGATAATCAAAATGGCGGCGTACACGTTTTCAAAATGCTCGTAGCGTGCCTGCTGCGTGATGAACCAGGTGATACCCGATGAGGTGCCGATCAGCTCGGCCACGATCAGGTAAGTCCAGGCCCAGCCCAGCAGGATGCGCTGGTCGCGATACAACTCCGGCATCACACCGGGGATCACGACATGGCGCAGCAGTTTCCAGCGGCTGGTGCCCAGGGTCATGGCGGCTTCCAGCAGCGAATAATCCAGTTTGCGTGTGGTATTGCTGATGATCAGCACCTGCTGAAAGAAGGTACCAATCACGATGATGGCGATCTTGGGGCCATCGTAAATACCCAGTACAGCCACTGCCAGGGCGCCAAAGGCCGGGGCTGGCAGGTAGCGGAAGAATTCGATAAACGGTTCAAACAGGCGCGATACCGCGCTGTAGGTGCCGGCCAGGATGCCGAGCGGCACCCCTACCAGCGATGAGATGACAAAGCCCCAGAAAATCACTTGTATGCTTTGCCACAGACTTTGGTGCAGCCACAGGCCATCGCGTTGCACGGGAGGGGTGGTGAAGGCGGTATACAGTGCCTCCACCACCTTGTGCGGCGGCGGCAGGTAGATAGGGTTGGAGGCCACGCCCAAGGGCAGTTGCTTGCCCTCTTCCTGCATGGTGGCCGTTTCTTCCTCAAAGGTTGCCTTGTTGACCAGCATATCGACCTGGAAATACTCCACGTCGCCCGGTGAAGTCACCTTCACCATCGGGTGCCAGATGAAGGGCACATAGCTGACCAGCGCCCACACCAGCAAAGGCAGTAGAAACGATGCAATTGCCAGGAACTTGCGACGCTCGGGCGTCAACTCCTGCCGCACTGCAAACCAATTGGAACCCATAACCTTCTCCCCGCGCCTGTGACGAATGACTTACTTGCTGACCAGCGTAGGATCAATAGCCTTGCTCAGATCTTGCGGCTTCTTGTAGATGGCGTTCTTGACGTTGAAGTCATCGACAATCTTGGAAGAGCCATACAGCGACTTGAATCCGTCGGCTTTCACCATGATCGCCTTGCCTTCATCCAGCGTGAGCAGGCGTGTGCCTTTCAGCAATGGCAGGTAGGCTTCAGGCTTGATGCCAACACGGGCGGCCATGATCTTCACCGCATCTGGCTGAGTCTTGGGGTCATTGATGTAATCCACGACCTTGGCCCACACCTTGACTACTTTTTCCCAGTCAGCGCGACGGCTGGAGAGACTGGCCGGGCTCACGGTCAATACGTCATAGATCAGGCCGGGTTCATCGGCGGAAGTGTAGATAGGCTTGGCACCAGGAACGCGCTTCATGGCTTCGCCGGAGTTAGGCTGCCAGGCGCCAATCGCTGCCAGGTCGCCAGATGCCAGGGCTTGTGGGGTTTCGTTGGTTGGCGTGTTGACCAAGGTGACATCGCTTTCCTTGAGGCCGGCTTTCTGCAGGCCATTCAAGAGCAGCAGGTGCTCAACCAGACCCAGCTCCAGGCCGACTTTCTTGCCTTTGAGGTCTTTCAGGCTCTTGATGCCAGGTTTGCCGACGATCATGTCGTTGCCGTTGGAATAGTCGGTGACAATGATCATGACGTTCTTGGCGCCACCGGCAGCGGTCACCAGTGCATCGCCGTTGGTCACGGTAACGGCATCGATCTTGCCTGCGCTGAATGCGTTCATGGAGGCGGAATAATCAAACCAGTCAAATTTCACATCGACGCCGGCTTCCTTGAACCAGCCTTTTTCGATGGCGACTTGCCATGCCACCCAGCCCGGCCAGTCGCTATAGCCGATCTTGAGCGGCGCGGCGGCTTCAGCCGCCATGGTGAAACAGAAACCGGCAGCCAATACTGCCATTCGTGCCATGTTTTTAATGCCTGAAGATGGTAAAAGTGATATCACAATGGTCTCCTGGTTAGTATTACGAAAATGAATTTCAGTAATACTAAAGCAACCGGTATGCCACCCTAGGCGTAAAGCCATAAAATATTTATAGCATTATGTTTTAATTGGATATTTACAACATGAAGGCATGCTTTTGTACGTTATTCAACAAAAGCTCAGCAGCACCATGGTCGTGCAAAAAAAGCGTGCATGCACCATGTTTGATGCATGCATAAATGACAAAGCCCCGGACTGAGCCGGGGCTTTAAGTGACCTTCAGATAAATTACATACGGCTCAGGTCATCAATCGCATCGACCACCATGCCAGTGCCCACCGCAATCAGCAGAATATCAGCGGCAACGCGCACATACTTGTAGCCTGCAGGCGGCGCGCCGAGATCAATAATGATGCGCGGCGGCAAATCGTAGTAAACGACATCACGCGGCAGTGGATAGCCCTTGCGCCATTTGCGCGCCTGGCCTGGAGGCATGCAGCCATTGTGTTTTTTTGCCAGCCCCGGCGGGCAGTTGCCACGGCGGAATTGCTCGCCATAGTAATCGTGCACCACGGTGCGCTGCTGGTCACCGAAATACATGCCGATGCGTACATCCACACCGCCATGATCACGGTCACCGCCGTGGTCACCACCTCTGTAAGCCTCACGATCACCACCGCCAGGGCCGTTATCGCGTCCACCACGGTCGGGGCCGCCATGGTCCGGGCCACCACGTTGCTGACCCTGCCCGTTGCCATTGCCGTGGCCTGCACCCTCCGGCTTGCCAGCCCATGCCGGTGCCGCAAGTGCCACACCGCCGATCAGGCAAAGACCTGCCACCAGCTGCGCTATTTTATTGTTTTGCATGTTGCTCTCCATAGATATCAAACCCCGACCATCAACCTTAAGCACTTGATCCGCTTGTTATATTACGCACGCCTTTGCGGTCAGGCCGTGCTTCCTTCAGTCCTACATGAGAATCAGCTTATCTCGGATATTGCCCTGCAGTCTGTCGCCTTACTCTTCCATCAACGCTGTTTTACTCTTTTTAACGCATTGAACCGGGAGAATTCATCATGGAAAAGTTTGTTCATTTACTACTCGCTTTTTTACTTTTCGGCCCAGTGTTGAGCGGTATCGCGTCGGGGGAAATGAATATTCCGAATATTGAAATGCCCCGTTACACCGCCAGTCAGCAATAGGCTGAACCTGGAAGCCATGTTTGCGGGATGGCCTGCCCCGGCAACTTAAGCTGCTTGCCTCAGGCTCATCCGCAAACCAGGTTTACTCTTCCGCCCACGCCGCCAGAAACTCTTTCCAGTGCGGTCCTTCGCTGGCTGCCAGCGTTTGCCGCACCAGCGCGATTTCGCTGGCATAAGACTCCGGGTTCAAATGTCCGCGCATAAGCTGGAAGCGCAAGTACACCAGATAGGTATTCGCTACATCGGTCTCGCAATAGTTGCGGATCGCTTCAATTTCTCCCCGGCAATACGCATCCCACACCTTGGAACCATCCATCCCCAGCTTGCCGGGAAAGCCGCATAACTGGGCAATCTGATCCAGCGGCGCATTGGCTCTGGCCTGATAAAGCGCCATCAAATCCATTAAATCCAGATGCCGCGTGTGATAGCGGCTGATGTAATTGTTCCATTTGAAATCGCGGTCATCTTCGCCCATATCCCAATAGCAGCTCGCCTGCACGCCATGCATCAGCCCGCGATAGTGCAACACCGGCAAGTCAAAGCCGCCGCCATTCCAGGACACCACATTGGGTTTGTATTTTTCGATGCCATCAAAAAACCGCTGGATGATCTCGCGCTCCGGCGCATCCTGGGCGCCCAGCGTCCATACGCGAAAACTATCCCCTTCGCGCATGGCGCAAGAGATCGCCACCACGCGATGCTGTTGCAAGGGCAAAAACTCGGTGCCGTTCTGCTGGCGGCGCTGATGAAAGGCGATGCGCGCGACATCTTCGTCCGAGGTTGCCGCAGGCAAGTCATAAAGACGGCGCAGGCCGTCGACATCGGGGATGGTTTCAATATCGAATACTAGAGTCGGGGTCATGGTGTCACTCGGTGAATATGGGCTCAAAAAGCCCGGCATAGCGCAAACTTAAAAAGAGCCCAGGCTTGAAATAGCCCGGGGTTTAATAGCGCAGGCTTGAAATAGAAAACTGCCATTCGCGGCAGGCAAGCATCGGCCTGCTTACTTTTTGACCCAACCACTGCCATCCTGCACCCACCAGCCGCCTTGGGCTTTATCCGCCCAGCGTTTGGCAAAGGTGGCGCGGATTTCCGGCTCCCATTCGGGATGCTGGTTACCATTGGCGATCTCGGCGTAGAGGGCGTTGCGGTCCTTGTTTTCGGCGGCGACCAGACTATTCAGCGCCTGACGCTGGGCCAGCGGCACGGCGGCCGCATCGCGCACCGCGACCAGGCCATCACGTGAAAACCCCACCGCGCCGCTGCTGTAAAACGGCGCCAGCTGGGGATGGCGCGCCTGCATGCTGCTTTTGAGAGTGCTGATGGCGGGCGTGTTGATTTCAAGATCAGCCGCCGCCTGTGCCGCGCTCAGTGGCAGCAACAGGGCCATGACGAAGGTGAAGCCAAAAATGATGTGTTTCATGGGGAATCCTTGTTATGGCGCAGGTTGAGCGGCTGGTGTTTCGGCAGCGGGCGCCGCCGGTGCGGCTTTTTTATCCTGCAGCTGCCAGACATCGTCAATGATGCGATCAGCGGCTTTTTCAGCAGCGGCGGCGGGGAAATAAATATTGATGGTGACACAGGCCGGCAGCAGCATGGCGGCGGCCAGCGCCCAGTACAAAGGTTTCATGAATGATGTTCTCCTATTGAATCACCGGTTTGACATTGCTTGCGGTGACGCGCCGGATGCGGCTTACCAGCTCGCTCCAGCCAACCTGCCGATTGTACCCCATGACCGTAATGGCCGGGATGCCGCTACCTTTGACGATCACATATCCTTGCGCAGCCTGCGCCACGCCATCCATGGTGCAGACATCGGCTTGCAGCCTGCAGCTCAAGCCCAGCTTGTCATAATTGAACTGATCAAAAAACCGCAGCACGCTGCGCTGGATGGCGGCGGCTGCCCCCGCCCCGCCCAGAGCAGAGATATTCTCCACGGCGCGCTGCGAGATTTTGCGCGGATACTTGCCCGGGCTGCTCTTCAGCACGGCATCAAAAGCCACAGGCTGCCAGTTCTGCAGCGCCAGATGCTGAATATCGCCATCGAGCTTGCCTTCTATCGCCCCGAAGGAGAAGGTGCGCGTCAGATGCCCCAGGTCGAGATTACGCATTTCTATATCGGCATGCAGTTGGGGCGTACTGCCCAACGGGGTTTGCATGCCCAGATTGTGCACGCTGATATTGCCATCAAACAGATTGAAGCCGAGCACGCCATCCGTGGTCAGCGTGCCGGCGTTGTAAGTCACCATGGGGATGGACGCCGCCACCTTGCCCGCCATGCGCGGCCAGCCCAGCGCGGTGCTGAGCTCGGGCATGTCCAGCGGCGTCAGGTTGGCGCGCAAATGCCAATACCACTGCCCACCCAGCGTGGCCGCCGACACATCGGAGAGCACCAGTGCGCCGTCCAGGATATTCAATCGCAGCTCCGGCGCTGTGAGTGCGTAACGATTGACCTCGGCCTGCAGGTGGCTGGCAGCCAGGGGCACCTTGAGCAAATGGCCACCGGCAAACGCCATCTGCACCGGCTGTGGCTGGTCGTAATCCCAGGGAATATCGGCATTCAGCTTGTAAAAGGCAAAGCGATGCTGCTCATCTTCCAGATCCACATCGCGCAGGCGCAGCCTGAATGCCTGCAACTGCGCCGCCTGCCAGTCAGCCTTCAGCGCCACATTGCCGGCCATCTCCACATGACCGAGCGCACCCTGCTCCACCATGGGCTTCAGCAGCGTGGGATACGCCTTGGCGAGATCGATATCCGGCACATCCACATGCAGGGTTTGCCATTGGCGCGCGACCATGCTCCAGCGGCCACTGGCAAGCGCCTTCCCTACACCTGGCAGCTGTAGCTCGGCTTCGTCTAGCTGCAAAGCGTTTGCATCCCATGTGCCAGCGGCTTTCAGCGTTTGCCCCTGCCCCTGCAGGTAAAGCGGCTGCCAGAATAATTCGCCACCTGCCCACGCCATGGCGGCATTCCAATGCCAGCGCCCGGCTTGCTGGCGCGCTTGCAGTTCAGCATGGGCATGCAGTTTTTCGGCGGCATGCAAACCGGCTGCGTCGCTGAACTGGGCATCCTGCAGCTTAGCATCCAGCCGCATGGCGGGCTGCCCGGCGATGGGCGTGGTATTAAGAGTGAGCTGGAAAGGTAGCCGGATATGTTCGGAAGTGATCAGGCCCTGCTGGCATGCCCATGTGCCATGACCGGCGGGCAGCGTGATTTTCCCGCACTCGGCACGCAGGCTGCGCCATTCTTTGGCCTGAGCGAGATTGATCTGACCGTTAACTGACAGGGCGGGACGTTGCGCAGGTGCCAGGACGACTTTCACGGCTTTGGCCTGCCAGCCTTCTGCCTCGACAGTATCGGCTTCTATGGTCAAGCTGCTGGCGGCCATTGCCATGGCGGGCAAGCCCGCTGCGAGCCATACGATAAAACAAGCCAGAGGCTTTAAGACACGCCAGCCATCCGTGATACGCAAACCAGGGCCATCGCGTCGCGTAATCACTGGTGGCCTGGCTTAACCCGGGAATACCCCGGTGGAGAGATAGCGGTCACCGCGATCGCACACAATCGAGACGATCACGGCGTTTTCGACCTTTTTTGACAGCTGCAAGGCGGCGTAGAGCGAGCCGCCCGACGAAATACCGGCAAAGATACCCTCAACGCTGGCGAGCTTACGCGTGGTTTTCTCGGCATCGGCCTGGCTGACATACACCAGCTCATCCACGCGCCCGGCCTCGTAAATGCTGGGCAGATAAGCCTCCGGCCATTTACGGATACCGGGAATCTGCGCGCCTTCTTCTGGCTGCACGCCGATAATCTGCACGTTCGGGTTTTGTTCCTTGAGGTAGCGCGAAGTCCCCATGATGGTGCCGGTGGTGCCCATGCTCGAAACAAAATGCGTAACCTTGCCAGCGGTGTCGCGCCAGATTTCGGGGCCGGTACCTTCGTAATGCGCCAGCGGATTATCCATATTGGCAAACTGGTCCAGCACGATGCCTTCGCCTTCCGCTTGCAGTTTCATCGCCACATCGCGCGCCAGCTCCATGCTACCGTCGCGCGGCGTCAGCACCAGCTCGGCCCCAAAGGCTTTCATGGTCTGGCGCCGCTCCAGGCTCTGGTTTTCCGGCATGACCAGCACCATCTTGTAGCCGCGCATGGCAGCCGCCATCGCCAGCGCAATGCCGGTATTGCCCGATGTCGCTTCAATCAGGGTATCGCCGGGCTTGATATCGCCACGCGCTTCCGCCCGCTTGATCATGGACAGGGCCGGCCGGTCTTTCACCGAGCCTGCCGGGTTATTGCCTTCGAGCTTGACCAGGATGGTGTTGCTGGTATTGCCGGGCAAACGCTTGAGTTGCACCAGCGGCGTGTTGCCGACAAAGTCTTCCAGGGTTTTATACATATAAAGATTAAATTCAGTTCTTTTTCAGGAAAGCGAGATAGACCGCATAGATGCCCAGCGCCGAAAAGGCAATCAGCGACAGTTGCGGAATGGTGAGGCCAAACAGGGTCCAGTCAATGGCCGAGCATTCGCCCGTGCCTTTGAAGACCAGCTCCATGGCTTTTTTCATGGGGAAGCTCTCAAACAGGTAGTCAAACCCGGCGCCACACTCGGCCATGACCTTGTCGGGATTCGCCTGTATCCACATATGCCGTGCAGCAATCACCACACCGGTTACCGCGGCTGCCACATGCAGCAAGCCGTACACCTTGCGCCCGGCGGCTTTGGGGTTATGCAGCGCTGCCAGCAAAAACAGCAGACCCAGCACCAGATAGACAATACGCTGCGAGATGCAGAGCGGACACGGCTCAAGGTTGTGTTTCTGCTGAATATACAAGGCAAACGCAACCAGACCGACGCTGGCGATAAAGCCCAATACATAACCGGTTCTGCCTTGCAGGCATTTTATTGTCATGGAGATTTCCTCAACACTTTATAATCGAGCCATTGTAACGGATTACAGGTAAGCACCGAAATGGCTGAATCAGCGCCCCGCATATTGACCGTGACCGAGCTAAATCGTTTGGCGCGTGACACACTGGAACGCGCATTTCCCTTGTTCTGGGTCTCGGGCGAGATCTCCAACCTCACGCGTGCCGCCTCCGGTCACTGGTATTTTTCGCTGAAGGATGCCGGCGCGCAGGTGCGCTGCGTCATGTTTCGTGGCCGCAACAGCTACCTGGACTGGCAACCGCGCGAAGGCGACAAGGTAGAAGCCCGTGCCCTGGTCACCCTGTATGAAGCGCGCGGGGACTTCCAGCTCACCATCGAATTTTTGCAGCGTGCCGGGCTCGGCACCCTGTTCGAAGCCTTTGAAAAACTCAAGGCCAAACTGCAAGCCGAAGGGCTGTTTGACGCGGCCACAAAACGGTCAATTCCCGCCCATCCACAACGCATCGGCATCGTCACCTCGCCCGATGCCGCCGCCCTGCGCGATGTGCTCAGCACCCTGCGTCGCCGCATGCCTTCGCTGCAGGTCGTCATTTACCCCTCGCCCGTGCAAGGCAAAGGCGCCGCCACGCAGATTGCAGCGGCCATTGAAACCGCCAGTGCCCGCGCCGAAGTCGATGTCCTGATCGTCTGCCGCGGCGGCGGCAGCATGGAAGACCTGTGGCAATTCAATGAAGAAATCGTCGCCCGCGCCATTCACGGCTGCAGCATGCCCGTCATCAGCGGTGTCGGCCACGAAACCGACTTCACCATCGCCGACTTTGCCGCCGACATCCGCGCCGCCACTCCCACCGCCGCCGCCGAACTGGTCAGCGCCGATCGCCAGGCGCTATTGCAAGCGCAAGCGCAACTCAGCCGCCGCCTGAGCCGCGCCATGCAACAACTGCTCAATCAGCGCATGCAGCATATGGACTACCTCACCCGCCGCCTGCTCTCGCCGAGCCAGCAGATCGCCCATCGCCGCCATCAACTTCAACAATGGCAATGGCGCCTGCAACAAGCGATGGGGCAAAAACTGGATAGGCAAGCGAGACACCTGCAAACCCTGCAGCAAAACCTGCTGCACCTCAACCCGCAAGCCATTCTAAGCCGGGGCTACACACTGGCCTATACCGAAGACGGTCATCTGCTGAAATCCACTCGTGGACTGCAACAAGGCGACAAGATAAAGCTGCAATTTGCCGATGGGCAAGTCCAGAGTACCGTTGACGAGGCGCTTCCTGAGTAATGCACTAGCATGCAGATTGAAAAAAACATAAAAAAAGCCCGGTTAATACCGGGCTTTTTTTGAGACTACTGCAAGCAGATTAAGCTTGTGTTTTCTTGGCCTTGCGACGTGCACTGAAGCCGACGGCGGCAATGCCTGCCATCATCATGGCGTAAGTCGAAGGCTCTGGTACTGCCGAAATGCAATGCAGCACGTAGTCAGACTGGTTGTTGCACTTACCAGAACCGCACAGACCAGCCACTGCAGTGAAAGACAGCGCGCTCACTTGCTTGTTGCCGAATGGATTGGCAATTGCCCACAATGCAGCACCCTTTTCGGTGGCTGGGCTGATGTTAGTTACGGAACCTTCACTGCCACTCCAGTTAGCAGTCTTGATGCCAACAGCGGTCAGGAAGTAGTCAGCCTTGGTGCCGTCCAGGAATGTAGCGGTAACCTTGGCAGTTTCGTTCACATCACCATACTCAGGACCATCAAACAACAGACCCAGCGTAATGTTGGTGATGATGATGTTCTTGGTGAACGAAACATCAATGCGCTCGCCAATATCAATTTCACCTGCGGTTTTGCCAGAAATGCCAACGCCAGTGTAACCAGCCTGAGTTTTCTTCTGGAAAGTACCGCCTACAGCGGTGAAAGTCGCATCCGTATCAGGAATGAAGTTCTTGAAGGTTTGTGTGCTCTTACCGTCTTTGAACTCGGATCCGAAAATGCTGTTGTCAGGATCGCAAACAGCGCAGCCACCCTTGGAGGTGCTGTACTTGCCATCGCGGTCGTGGCTGCTATTGGTAGCAGATGCGTTGAGGCTGAATACAGCCAGACCGATCAGCAAACCGATTTTGATTTTGTTCATGATTGAAATTCCCCGTGTTTTTTATATTAAGCCATTAAAATAATTGCAAAAACCTAAAGCCCCCGAGCTCCGCAATGGCATCAGAGCAAGCTTGTGGAACGAATAGTAGAAAACCGGACTATGTCCAGCAATAGTCCGTTTGATTAAAAATGATCAAGTTACTGTTTATAAATACAAATATCGCAATATTTCGACGGTTTTCAGGCGTGAAACATTGTGATGGACCAACTTGCATAACAAAAATAATCGCAAAAAGCTGGACAGGCATTTTTTGAACCCTGTTAAAATTTGCAAACTATTATCAGAAGCCTGTCTGAATGGAATCCGCAAAAACCGGCAAGACCCCGCTCCCTGCTCTGGCATTGGCTGCACTTGGCGTTGTGTATGGGGACATCGGTACCAGCCCGCTTTACACCATGAAGGAAGTGTTTGCTGTCAGTCCGCACCCGGTGCCGCTGACGCATGACAATATTTTCGGCATCCTGTCGTTGATCCTGTGGTCGCTGATCATGATCGTGTCGGTGAAATATGTGGCCTTCATCATGAAGGCAGATAATCGGGGCGAAGGCGGCATCATGGCGCTTCTGGCGCTGGCCAGCCGCAATGTAGCGGGCAATGTGCGTAAAGAGCGCATGATCATGCTCATTGGTATTCTGGGGGCTTGCATGTTCTATGCGGATGGCATGATCACCCCTGCCATTTCCGTACTTTCTGCGGTGGAGGGTCTGGAAGTTGCTGCGCCGCATATGCACGGCGCCATCATCCCCATCACCATGGTGGTCATCTTTATTCTTTTCTGGGTGCAGAGCAAAGGCACTGCGCTGGTCGGTGCATTTTTTGGGCCCATCATGGTGTTGTGGTTCGGCACGCTGGCGGTGCTGGGCGCCATCAACATTCTGCATGAACCCTTGGTACTGCAAGCCCTGAGCCCCATTTACGCAGTGCGCTTTTTTGCGGCGGCGCCGTGGGTGGCGTTTGTGGCGCTGGGGTCTGTTGTATTGGCCGTCACCGGCACGGAGGCGCTGTATGCTGATATGGGCCACTTTGGCAAAAAGCCCATCCGGCTTGCCTGGTTTGGCTTCGTATTACCCGCGCTGGTGCTGAATTACTTTGGTCAAGGCGCGCTGATCCTGCATGACAATGCCGCCGTCAAGAATCCGTTTTACCTCATGGCCCCTGAATGGCTGCTGTTCCCCCTCATCATTCTGGCAACCGTTGCCACCGTCATAGCCGCGCAGGCGGTGATTTCCGGCGCATTTTCCGTGTCGCGTCAGGCGCTGCAGCTGGGCTATCTGCCGCGCATGCCGGTCATGCATACCTCCGATAAACAACAGGGCCAGATTTACATCCCCCGCGTCAACTGGGGCCTGATGCTGGCCGTGATGGCGCTGGTGCTGGGCTTTGGTTCTTCCGGCGACCTCGCCGCCGCCTACGGCATTGCCGTAACCGGCGATATGGTCATCACCACTTTGCTGGCCGGGGTGGTATTCCATGGCATCTGGGGCTGGAGCTGGCTGCGTACCGGTTCGCTGATCGCGGTATTCCTCACGGTCGACCTCGCGTTTTTTGGCGCCAATGTACTTAAAATCCCCGACGGCGGCTGGTTCCCGCTACTGATCGGCATCGTGATCTTCACTTTGATGACCACCTGGAAAACCGGGCGCGATCTGCTGTTCCGCCGCCTGAAAAGCGAGGCCATGGAACTGGCGCCGTTTGTGGATGCCATTGGCAGTTTCCCTCCCACGCGTGTGCAGGGCAATGCCATATACATGACGCCCAACCCTTATGGTGTACCGCACTCGCTGTTGCACAACCTCAAGCACAACAAGGTACTGCATGAGAAAGTGGTGCTGCTGACGGTGAAAATCGAAGATGAACCGTTTATTTCGCGCCGCGAGCGCATCATTGTGGAAGCGTTGCCACATGACTTTTACCGGGTCAGCGTGCGCTATGGCTTCAAGGATGAGTCCGATCTGCCACGCGATCTCGAGCTTTGTGCCGAACAAGGCCTGGAACTGGAAACCATGGACACCTCGTTCTTTATCGGCAAGGAAACCTTGTTCCCGGCGCGCCACTCCGAAATGGCGTTCTGGCGTGAAAAACTGTTCATCACCATGTTCCGTAACGCCGATAGCGTGACCAACCACTTCAAGTTACCGCCTAACCGGGTGGTTGAGCTGGGGGCGCAGGTCACGTTGTAATGGATAACAAAACGATGCCATCCGAATGGCACGCATGAATAGAGTCATTGATTAGCAGGAGACAATAATGAAGAAGACCCTGATGCTGGCATTGCTCGTGGCCACCACTCTGAGTGGCTGCGCCACCACCAGCACCACCAAGTCTGGCGCCGTCGGCGTAGACCGCAAACAATATGTCGGCCTGGTATCCGAACAGGAAGCCGAGCAGCAATCTGCGCTTGCCTACCAGCAGACCCTGAAAGAAGCCGAATCGAAAAAGCTGCTGAATACGGACAGCAAGGAAACCCAGCGCGTGCGTGCCATCGCTCAACGCCTGATTGCACAGGTGGGTGTGTTCCGCCCCGATGCCCTTAACTGGAAATGGGAAATCAACGTGCAGGAAAGCAAGGAGATCAACGCCTACTGCATGGCCGGCGGCAAGATCATGGTGTACACCGGCCTGCTGGATCAGATCAAGCCAACCGATGACGAGCTGGCCGCCGTAATGGGCCACGAAATCTCGCATGCGCTGCGCGAACATGTGCGCGAGCAGATGTCGCGTGCCAAGGTACAGCAATATGGTCTGCTGGGCGCAGCGGCGCTGATCGGCCTTTCTACCAAGAGTGCCGACAATGCCACCAAAACCCTGGCACTGGGCGGTGCCGTCGCAGCCGTTGCCCTGACCCTGCCCAATAGCCGCACCGCGGAACACGAGGCCGATGAAATGGGCCTGGAACTGGCCGCACGCGCCGGTTACAACCCGAATGCTGCCGTGACCCTGTGGGAAAAAATGGGCAAGCAAGGCGGCAGCAAACCGCCGGAAATCCTCAGCACCCACCCTTCGGATGAAAGCCGCATTGCCGACATCAAATCGCTGATCCCCACGGTGATGCCGCTTTACCAGCAAGCCATCAGCGGCAAAAAATAAACCCATACCCGGGGCTGCCAGTTCAGGCAGCCCCGCTTTTCATCCTGCCCGCCACCACCATATCCAACTGCAATTAGGCAGATCAACTGGCCTCTTTGAGTTAAAATAGCGGTTTTTACGCATTTATCCGGGATTATTCATGAGTCAATTGCAAGCCATCATCGAAGACGCATTCGAGCGTCGCGCCGAGATTACCCCCGCCACCGCTACCGCCGAAGTCAAGGATGCCGTATTTGGCGTGCTGGCTGATCTGGATGCCGGCAAACTGCGTGTTGCCGAACGCGTGGGTGACACCCAGGAATGGACGACGCACCAGTGGATCAAGAAGGCCGTGCTGCTGTCATTCCGCCTGGAAGACAACGTGCTGCTGGATGATGGCGTGACCAAATATTTCGACAAGGTGCCACCCAAGTTTGCCAATTACACCGAAGCCGATTTCAAGGCTGGTGGTTTCCGTGTGGTACCTAACGCCATCGTGCGTCGCGGCTCCTACATCGCCAAAAACGCGGTACTGATGCCCTCTTACGTCAACATTGGCGCTTACGTAGGCGAAGGCACCATGGTCGACACCTGGGCTACCGTCGGCTCCTGCGCGCAGATCGGCAAGAATGTGCACCTTTCCGGTGGCGTCGGTATTGGCGGCGTGCTGGAGCCCGTGCAGGCAGGCCCCACCATCATCGGTGACAACTGCTTCATCGGCGCCCGCTCCGAAGTGGTTGAGGGCGTGGTGGTCGAAGACAATTGCGTGATCTCCATGGGCGTTTACATTGGTCAGAGCACCAAGATTTACGACCGCGAAACCGGCAGCATCACCTATGGCCGCGTACCGGCCGGCTCGGTCGTGGTCTCCGGCAACCTGCCCTCCAAAGATGGCAGCTACAGCCTCTACTGCGCTGTCATCGTCAAGAAGGTCGATGCCAAGACACTGGGCAAGGTAGGCATCAACGAATTGCTGCGCGGCATTTAACGCGTATTGCAGGACGGCTGACAAGCAAGGCTAACCCGGGTACACGCCAGGGTTAGCCTTTTGCATTACTGCTCGGTGGGAAAATCGGGCATGGCAGCCGTGGTGAGAATGTCCGCCTCTAGCATTGGTCGGGCTGTTAACATGGATATTTGATGATGTGTCAGGCAAGCAGATGAAACTTTACGGCATACCCAATTGCAACACGGTAAAAAAAGCACGCACCTGGCTGGATGCGCATCAGGTAGCGTATGAATTCCACGATTTCAAGAAGCTGGGCATAGACGCGGCCACGCTGGCGCAATGGCTGACGCAAACCTCATGGGAAAAACTGGTCAACCGCAGCGGCATGACCTGGCGCAACCTGTCCGAAGCTGAAAAATCGGCGGTCATCGACAATGCCTCTGCCATCAGCCTGATGCAGGAAAAAACCTCCGTCATCAAACGCCCGGTTCTGGTGGCCGATGGCAAACTGCTGGCGCTGGGCTTTGATGAATCTACCTACGAAAAGCTGACACATCATGAGTAAAACCCTTGCCTTGGCCCAGGACCTGATCGCCCGGCGCTCGGTTACCCCGGAAGACCTCGGTTGCCAAGAGCTGCTGATTTCGCGCCTGGAACCGCTGGGATTCAGGATCGAGCGCATGCGCTTTGGCGATGTCGACAATTTCTTTGCCCGCCGTGGCACGGCCAGCCCGCTGCTGGTTTTTGCCGGCCATACCGACGTCGTGCCCACCGGTCCGGTCGACCAGTGGCATACCCCGCCGTTCGAGCCCACCATCCAGGATGGCATGCTGTATGGGCGCGGCGCGGCAGATATGAAAACCTCGCTGGCAGCCTTTATTACCTCCATTGAGGAGTTCATTGCGCAGCATCCGGACCATCAAGGCTCGATTGGGCTTTTGATCACCTCGGATGAAGAAGGCATTGCCACGCATGGCACAGTCAAAGTCGTAGAGGCGCTAAAAGCGCGTGGCGAACTGATTGATTACTGCATCGTCGGCGAACCCACCTCAAGCAAAGTGGTGGGCGACATGATCAAGAATGGCCGCCGTGGCTCGCTCTCCGGCAAGCTCATAGTCAAGGGCGTGCAAGGCCATATTGCCTACCCACATCTGGTGAAAAACCCCATCCACATGGTCGCCCCCGCCATCAAGGAGCTGGCCGACACGGTGTGGGATGAGGGCAATGAATATTTCCCGCCGACCTCATGGCAGATCTCTAATATGAACGGTGGCACGGGCGCCACCAATGTGGTGCCGGGCGAAGTTACCATCCTGTTCAATTTCCGCTTTTCGACCGCCAGCACGGCAGAAGGCTTGCGCGAACGCGTGCACGCCATTCTGGACAAGCATGGCCTGGAATACGACCTGCAATGGGAGCTGTCCGGCAAACCCTTCCTGACGCCGAAAGGCACGCTGGTTGAAGCCATCAGTGGCGCCATTGAAACCGCTTTTGGTGTCACGCCTGAACTCTCAACCAGTGGTGGCACCTCCGATGGCCGTTTCATTGCCGACATTGCCAGCCAGGTGGTGGAATTCGGCCCCTTGAACGCCACCATCCACAAATTGAACGAATGCGTGGGGGTTGCCGATATCGAGCCCCTGAAAGACGCCTACCGCCTGACGATGGAAACACTACTGAGGAACCCTCGCTAACATGACCCACTATCCTCGTTTGAGTGAAGAACTGATCACCCTGCGCGACTGGCTGCGCTTTGCCGTCAGCCGCTTTGAAGAAGCCGGCATTTTCTTTGGCCATGGCACCGACAATGCCTATGACGAAGCGGTCTGGCTCATCATGAGCGCGCTGCACCTGCCGCATGACACGCTGAACAACTTCCTGGATAGCCGCCTGCTGGAGTCCGAGCGCAAGCATCTGGCGCATCTGCTCGAGCGCCGCGTGGAGCAGCGCGTGCCCACCGCCTATCTGGTGCGTGAAGCCTGGCTCAAAGGCTTCAAGTTTTATGTGGATGAACGGGTGATCGTGCCACGTTCTTTCATCGCCGAGTTGCTGGAAGATGGCCTCTCGCCGTGGATTGATTATCCGGAAATGGTAGAAAGCGCCGCGGACATCTGCACCGGCAGCGGCTGCCTCGGCGTATTGCTGGCGCATGCATTTCCCAATGCCGAAGTGGATGTGGTGGATATTTCTGCCGATGCGCTGGCTGTCGCCAATATCAATATCGCCAATTACGACCTGCAGGATCAGGTGCAGGCGATACAGTCTGACATGTTCAGCGCGCTGCAAGGCAAGACCTACGACCTCATCATCAGTAACCCGCCCTATGTCGATGCCCCCTCCATGGCACAGTTGCCGGAAGAGTATCGCAACGAGCCGCAGATCGCGCTGGGCAGCGGCGTCGATGGCCTGGAGCACACGCACACCCTGCTGCGTGAAGCCGGCAAGCACCTGAACGATGGCGGCCTGCTGATCGTGGAAATCGGCCATAACCGCGATGCTCTGCACGCAGCTTATCCTGACCTGCCCTTCACCTGGCTGGAAGTGGAATCCGGTAATGAGTTTGTGTTCATGTTGAGCAAAGAGCAATTGCCCTGATGCATTAGCTCAATAAACGCGCAACGAAGCCGTTACATACTTGGGCTGCCGCATCCACCAAGGTGCAGGCGGCCCATCATTTTTATTGATTTTATTGCATGCACTCATTGATACGGATCCGTTATCTCGTCGCCTGCCTCCTTGGCTGCCTGGCTAGCATGCCGGGCCAGGTGTGGGGGGCGCGCGACATTACTGACATCCCGCTCGAGCAACTGGTCGAGACGGATGTGCAGACGGCGGCCGCCATCTCGGAACAGATCAGCCAGTCGTCTTCTGCCGTCAGCATCGTCACCGCAGAAGACATCAAGCTGTTCGGCTATCGCACGCTGGCCGACATCCTCGCCAGCATGCGGGGATTGCAAGTTTCCAATGACCGCCAGTACGACTACATGGGCGGCCGCGGATTTGGCCGCACCGGCGATTACCCCGGCCGCGTCATGCTGCTCATTGATGGCTTTCAGGCCAATGACAATCTCTACAACTCCGCCTATCTCGGCAACGACGGCCTGCTGGATACCGAGCTCATCGAGCGCGTGGAATATGTATCGGGCCCGGGTTCCGTCACCTACGGCAACGGCGCGTTTTACGGCATCATCAACATCATCACCAAGACCGGGCAGAAATTTGATGGCACGCAGGTAGCGACGGAGTTTTCCAGCTATCAGGGGCGCAAGGAACGCATCACCTACGGCAAGGTACTGGAAAATGGCGCCGATATCCTGATGTCGGCCTCCACCTTTTACAGTGCGGGGCAGAATCTGTATTTCAGGGAATATGCCACCGGCGGCAGCGATGGCGTGGCGCGCAACCTGGATGGTGAGCGTAACCGTCGCTATTTTTTCAAGGGCAATTACAACCAGTGGACGCTGGAAGGCGGCTATGTCTCCCGGCTCAAGGAAGACCCGACCGCTGCGTATAACGCGGATTTCAATGCCAGCCCGGCCAATATGGGCGATGCCAGCGGCTTCCTCAACCTGAAATACGATACCACCCTGAGCCCGGTGCTCAAGATGACCTCCCGTACCTATTACGGTCAGTATCGCAATACAGGCCGCTATGTCTACAACGGCGATATCTTCTCGGAACGCGGCCTAGGCCGCTGGTGGGGCTCGGATATCAAATTTGTGGATACCCGCTTTGCCGGCCACCGCCTGTTGCTGGGCACCGAGTTCCGCCAGGATTACCAGCAGGATTTTGAGCTCCCCTCGGGGGATATACGCAAGAGCACCGAGACCTTAAGCGCTTATGTGCAGGATGAATACAGCCTCTCCCGCAAGCTCACTGCCAATTACGGCGTGCGGCTAGACATGGGCAATGACCATCTGCACCAGCTCTCGCCACGTGTTGGGCTGGCTTATGCGGTGAATGAACGCAGCGTGGTCAAGGCCTCCTACTCCACGGCTTTTCGTCGCCCCAATGCCTACGAAAAATACTACACCGACAACTCTACCCAGTTGCCCAATGCTGACTTGAAAAACGAGCTGGTGCGGGCATATGAAGTCGTGCTGGAACATCGGCCACTGCCGAACATCCGCCTGCTGACCTCCCTCTACCATTACCAGACCGAACGCCGCATAGGTGCGATCAATGTCACGGCGGATACTATTCAGTACGTCAACTGGCCCGACAGCCATGCCAGGGGCGCCGACGTTGAGCTGGAGCAGCATTGGGACAATGGCGCGTATGTACGGGCGAGTTATGCCTGGCAGGATAACCGTGACACTGACGGCCGGCAGATGATCAACTCGCCGCGGCACATGGCGAAAACCAGTGTGTCCTATCCGCTGCTGGGGCCGCGCCTAAATTCCGGGCTGGAAGTGCTGTATATGGGCAAGCGCCCGGATGACAACCGTGTCACCCTGCCCTCCTATACGCTGGTGAACCTGACGCTGGTATCGCGCCAGGTGGTGCCCAATCTGGAAGTCTCCGCCAGCCTGAAAAACCTGCTGGACCGGGATTACGCCGTGGCAGCCTCCAGCTACATGCTCCCAGAACGTATCAACCAGAATGGGCGCACCTTCTGGCTACAATGCATATACGATTTCCGCTGATGCTGACCAGAACGCGCCTGCTGATCATCTTGTGTCTGCTGCCCGTCATGCGTGGCAGCGCGGATAGTGTCATCCCCATCAGCGATATGCGCGCCGCCTATCTTTACAATTTCGTCGTGTTTACTGAATGGCCGGACAGTAGCCGGGATGCCATCAATATATGCCTGCTGCCCAGCCAGGCAACACTGGTCAATGTGCGCCTGCTGGCCACCAAACATATCAATGGCCGCCCCCTGCGCATTCTGGAACCCAACCAGGGAGATACCAACGAATGCCAGCTGTTGTATATCGGCCAGACCATGGACTCGGGCACGCGGCAAACCCTGACAAAACTGGCGGGCAGCCCGGTGCTGACCGTAGGCGAAGGCAGCCAGAGCCAGGCCATGATCCAGATGAATGTGGAAAACAAACGCCTCAGCTTTAATGTAGACCTGGTACAGTCCAGGCGCGCCAACCTGACCATCAGCTCCAAACTGCTGAGACTGGCCAAGAGCGTACGCAAGGAAGACGATGGCTCATAAAGGATTCAATATCCGCTCGATACGCACCAAGCTGCTGATTTTACAATTCATTGTCACGGCGACCGCCCTGATCGTGGTATTTGCCGTCATGCTGGTATTTCAATACCAGAGCGCGCTGACCGATATCGAGAATGATCTCAATGCCCAGGCCGAGATTCTAAAAAGCAATCTCAGTGCTTCGGTGGCCTTTGAAGACAAAAAAACAGCAGACGAGATCTTGTCCAGCTTGCGGCTGGTGCCGAGCATCAACCGCGCCGAAATCTACCTCTACAACGGCGGCCGCTTCAGCCAGTATGCCAAGGAAGCGAATCCGCATGCGCCGGATATTCGCATCCCCTATACCGGTCTGCATCGCATGAATCGCCGGTATGAGCTGGTGCTGGAGCAAAAACCGCTGGCTATTCTCTATATCGAGATCAATCTCAACAAACTGAATGCGCGGCTGGGCCTGTTTGCCCTGGTGGTGGTGATGGCGGGCCTGCTCGCCATGCTGGCTGCGCGCCTGATCGCGGCGCGGCTCAATCTGCTGATTACCGAGCCACTGAGCTCGCTCACCCGTTTTGTCAGCCGCGTTTCCGCCGAGCAGAACTACGGCTTGCGCACGAATATGGCCAGACGCGATGAATTCGGCACCCTGGCCAAAGGCATAGACGGCATGCTGGTGAGCTTGTACAACCACGGCAAGCGTCTGGAAGATGAGCTCTCGCAACGCAAATTGGCCGAGGAGCAGCTGGATAAGCTGGCGTATTACGATACGGTCACGCATCTGCCCAACCGGCATTTCTTCAATGAGCAACTGGCGCTGATGCTGGAGCATGCTGCCCAGCGCCAGCAAAGCTGTTATCTGATGTTTATTGACCTGGATAACTTCAAGAGCGTGAACGACACCCTGGGCCATCTGGCGGGCGATAGCCTGCTGCGCGAGGCGGGCAGCCGCATTCTGCAAACCCTGGTGCCGGGCAGCATACTGTGCCGTATTGGCGGCGATGAGTTTGCCATCATCCTGCGCGACCAGCCGCTCTCGGCGATAGACGCCACGGCCGGCGCCATCATCGCCCTGTTCTCGGAAAAGTTTGTGATTAATGCGCATGAGGTATTTGTCGGCGCCAGCATCGGCATCAGCAATTTCCCCGCTGATGCCGACCATGTCTCGGGCCTGCTGCGCAATGCGGATACTGCGATGTACTGGGCCAAGGCCGATGGCAAGAACACCTTCCGCTATTATTCACGCGAGCTTGAAGACTCGGCCCATCAGCAGGAAAAGCTCATGTCCATGCTGCAAAAAGCCTTGCCCGGCCATGAATTGAAGCTCTACTACCAACCCATCATCGCGCTGGAAAGCCGTAAGATCGTCGGCTTCGAGGCGCTATTGCGCTGGTATCAGCCCGAGCTGGGCAATATACGTCCCGATATTTTCATTCCACTGGCGGAGTCCTCCGGCCTCATCATGCAGATAGGTGAATGGGTGTTGGAAACCGCCTGCCAACAGGCAAAAGCCTGGCAGAAAAGCTATGCCAGCAACCTGATCATGAATGTGAATTTTTCCGGGCGGCAGTTTCATCACCCGAATATCGTGCAGAACATTGTGAACACGGTGAACAAGGTCGGGCTGGATGCCCGGCTGCTCAATATCGAGCTGACCGAAAGCGTGCTGATGGATCAGTCCAGCGAGATGATCGAAAAAATGCACATGTTGCGCCAGGCCGGGCTGGATATTGCCATTGATGATTTTGGCACCGGCTATTCGTCCATGAGCTACCTGCGGCAGTTTCCCATCAATACCATCAAGATTGATCGCAGCTTCATCAAAGGCTTGCCGGATGATCCGGAAGGCAGCGCCATTGCCCAGGCGATCCTGGCGCTGGCAAAAACGCTCAAGCTGAGCGCGGTGGCAGAAGGCGTGGAAACCCAGGCCCAGGCGGATTTCCTGCGGGCCAACGGTTGTGAAAAAATCCAGGGTTATCTGTTCAGCGAGCCGGTAAAAGCAGAGGAAGCCGAGCGACTGATTTGCCAGCAGCTCGGTCGCGACATGCCCGAAAAAAGCGCTTAATCAGGCCTCGCGACCTGATTAAGCGCTCAAGCTTGCTTTTAACGCTTGCTGGCCGGGCGACGCGAACGCGGCGCAGGGATATCGGCATCCTGACGGATACGGCGTGACTGGGTGGGTTTTCGCGCTGGGCTGGTGCCGGGTTTTTTGCTATCAGAGCGACCCGCAGCATCCGGACGTGCGCCATAAGCTGGACGCCCCGCAGCACCTTCGGCACGTGGTTCCCGTTCTGGTGCAGCCCGGCGAGCTTTGGGGGTAAATACCTGGCCGGCTTTTTCTTTCTCACGCGCGCTGCGCTGGCGCAAAGGCGCTTTGGGCAATGGCAGGCCCGCCCATTCGAGCAGACCCAGCACTTCTTTGGGGTCCAGATTCAGCATCTGGCCACGCTTCAGGCGCGGCGGCAGATTGACCGGGCCAAAGCGCACGCGCATCAGACGGCTCACCGGCTTCTGGAACGCATCAAACAGACGGCGCACTTCGCGGTTGCGTCCTTCGCGCAAAATCACCTGATACCAGTGATTGGCACCTTCGCCGCCCTGAGGACGGATGCTGTCAAAACTGGCCGGGCCATCTTCCAGCTCAATACCTTGCGTCAACTGCAGCATTTCGCCTTCGGTCAGCTCACCAAAAATCCGCACGGCATATTCGCGTTCCACTTCGTAACGCGGGTGCATGAAGCGGTTGGCCAGCTCGCCCGACGTGGTAAAAATCAGCAAGCCGGAAGTATTGATATCAAGACGGCCAATGGCAATCCACTTGGCACCGCGCACACGCGGCAGCTTGTCAAATACGGTGGCACGTTTTTCCGGGTCATCCTGGCTGACGATTTCGCCTTCGGGCTTGTGATAAATCAGCACCTGGGCGAGCTCGGCCTCAAACGGCAAATGCACCGGACGGCTATCAAAGCGCACCACATCGCCCGGCACCACGGCAGCACCGACTTCGGCGACTTTGCCGTTGATGGTGATGCGCCCGCTCAGGATCAACGCTTCCATCTCGCGACGTGAGCCCAGACCTGCCAGCGCGAGCAGCTTGTGCAAGCGCTGTGGGACGGCATCCGGGTCGATACTGACGGAGGCAGCGGGTTTGATGTTGCCGGGGTTGCGTTGCTGTTTGAAGGGACGTGCCATCGGAATCTTGCCTGAATAATTAAGTGCTTATTATACGGGCAACGCGGGCGCTAAAAAATTAAAACTTGCAGGGCCTACTCGGCTGACGGCGGCTCAAACAGAATATCCTGCTGGCTGAAGTTTTCCATGGCGGGCAATTCGGACAGCGACCGCAGATTCAGGTCATCCAGAAAAGTTTTGGTAGTGGCATACAAAGAGGGCCGTCCCGGCACATCACGCTGGCCAACCACATCTATCCAATTGCGCTCCATCAGCTGGCGCATGATATTCGGATTGACCGCCACGCCACGGATTTCTTCGATATCGCCGCGCGTCACCGGCTGACGATAGGCAATAATCGCCAGCGTCTCCATCGCGGCGCGCGAATAGCGCTGCTGACGCTCGGGATTAATGCGAGAAAGGTAAGGCGAAAAATCGGGCCGTGCCTGAAATCGCCAGCCACTGGCGACTTGCACCAGTTCCATGCTGCGCTGCTGCCAGTCGGTTTTAAGTTCGTCCAGCAGCATGCGCAAGGTGGCGCGCTCCATGCGGCCATCAAACGGACGCAGCAGTTCATCCAGCGACAAAGGCTGCCCGGCGGTGAGCAAGGCAGCCTCTAATATTTGTTTCATCTGCGCGGTATTCAGCGGTTCCTGCAACACCTATCGCTCCTGTGCCTGCAAATAAATCGGGGAAAACGACGCCTGCTGCGTGATCTTGACCAGGCCTTCCCGGGCAAGCTCAAGAATCGCCAGGAAATACACCACCAGCTTGGGCAGGCCGTCGTTCACCACGTCAAACAGCGCCATGAATTCCACCATGCCATCGCGCTGCAAGCGGCGCAATACCAGGCTCATATGCTCGCGCACCGAGAGTTCGGCACGGCCGACGCGGTGATGCTGAAAATGGCTGGCGCGCTGCAATACGGATTGCCAGGCGGTCATCAGGTCTTCAAAACTGATACTGGGCGGGCCGGCCACGGCAATCTGCTCAAAATAGGCATGCGCCACAGCAATCTCCTGCCCTACCTGCGGCATCTCATCCAGCCGTTGCCCCGCCAGCTTGATGGCTTCGTATTCCATCAGGCGGCGCACCAGCTCGGCACGCGGGTCTTCTTCCTGCTCGATATCGGCGGGCTTGGGAAGCAGCATGCGCGACTTGATTTCGATCAGCATAGCCGACATCAAAAGATAATCCGCCGCGAGCTCCAGCTTGCTAGAGCGCATCTTTTCCACGTAATCCATGTACTGGCGGGTGAGCTCCGCCATGGGAATATCCAGTATATCCAGATTGTGTTTGCGGATCAGGTAGAGCAACAGATCCAGCGGGCCTTCAAATGCTTCCAGATAGACTTCCAGCGCATCGGGTGGAATGTAGAGATCCTGCGGAATGCTGTCGAGTTGCTCGCCGTAGATACGAACGTCAATGGCGAGCTGCGTCTGCATCAGTGAGCCACCGCGCGCGAAAATACATGGATGACGATCACGCCGCTAATAATGAGCGCAATGCCGAGTATGGCGGGCCAATCCAGCGACTGCTTGTAGAACACCCAGCCCAGCAAGGCCACCAGCACGATGCCGACGCCGGCCCAGATGGCATACATGATGCCAACCGGGAACACGCGCAGGCTCACCGTCATGAAATAGAAGGCGGTGCCATAGCCTGCCACCACCATCAAGGATGGCACCAGACGGGTAAAGCCTTCAGTGGATTTGAGGGCCGTGGTGGCAATTACTTCGGCCACAATGGCAATACTGAGTGCAAGCCAGTGGTTCATAAAGGGCTCAGGAGTAATTCAGGCCCATGACCTCGCGCACGTCGCGCATGGTCTCGCGCGCGAGTTTGCGCGCGCGTTCGCAGCCTTCGGCCACCACATTCTTGACCAGGGTCGGGTCTTCAGCATATTGCGCCGCGCGCTCCTGTATGGGCTTCAGTTCTTCCAGTACGCTTTCAATCACCGGCGTCTTGCATTCGATGCAGCCTATGCCTGCGCTGCGGCAGCCATGCTGCACCCACTCGCGGGTTTTGTCGTCGGAATACACTTCATGCAGCTGCCATACCGGGCATTTTTCCGGATCACCCGGATCGGTACGGCGGATACGCGCCGGGTCGGTCGGCATGGTCTTGATCTTCTTGGCCACCACATCTGGCGATTCGCGCAATGAGATGGTGTTGTTGTAGGACTTGGACATTTTCTGCCCATCCAGCCCTGGCATCTTGGAAGCCGGTGTCAGCTTGTATTCTGGCTCCAGCAGGATGATCTTGCCGCCGCCCTCCAGGTAACCCAGCAGGCGCTCCTTGTCGCCCAGACTCATGCCCTGCTGCTCGTCTATCATGGCGCGGGCGGATTCCAGCGCTTCGTCGTCTCCGGTTTCCTGGTAACGGGTGCGCAACTCGTCATAGAGCGCGCCGCGCTTGTTGCCCAGCTTCTTGATGGCGGCCTGGGCTTTTTCTTCAAAACCTTTTTCGCGACCATAAATATGGTTGAAGCGGCGCGCAATCTCGCGGGTGAATTCAATGTGCGGAATCTGGTCTTCGCCCACCGGCACCTGGCTGGCTTTGTAAATCAGGATGTCCGCACTTTGTAGCAAGGGGTAGCCCAGAAAACCGTAGGTGGAAAGGTCCTTGCTGGCGAGTTTTTCCTGCTGGTCTTTATAGGTGGGCACGCGCTCCAGCCAGCTCAAAGGCGTAATCATGGACAGCAAGGTATGCAGCTCGGCATGCTCAGGCACGCGTGACTGGATGAAAATGGTGGCGCTGGCGGGATCTACCCCGGCAGCCAGCCAGTCGATCACCATTTCCCATACGCTTTCTTCGATGACTTCCGGCGTGTCGTAATGGGTAGTCAGGGCATGCCAGTCAGCCACAAAAAACAGGCACTCATGCTCGTGTTGCAAGCGTGTCCAGTTTTTCAGCACGCCATGATAATGCCCAAGATGTAGATTGCCTGTGGGACGCATCCCCGATAAAACACGCTCAACCGCCATGATGTCTAGAAGTCCAAAAAGTGAATTGTTATTTGAATAGCCAAGATATTAAGCTGATCGAGGCGTTTATGAAAGGATGCATGATCTGTGACAGCAGCCCGGTAAACAGCAGCACCATCAGAATAATGAAGCCATAGCGTTCAACCCCTGCGTACTTTTCCGCCAGATGGTCAGGCAGCAGGCTGACCGCGATCCGCCCGCCATCAAGCGGTGGCAGCGGCAAGAGATTCAGCACCATCAACACCACGTTGATCATGATGCCGGCCTGGGCCATCAGGCTCAAAGGCACCGCCATATTGGTCGACAGGGCTGGCGCAAATTTCCAGATCAGCGCCCAGATCAGGGCCATCACCAAATTGGATGCAGGACCGGCAGCAGCAACCCACAGCATGTCTTTTTTCGGATGGCGCAAGCGCGAAAAATCCACGGGCACAGGCTTGGCCCAGCCAAACAGGATGCCGCCAAAAAACAGGGTGAGTGCGGGAATCAGGATAGTGCCGATGGGGTCGATATGGCGCAGCGGATTCAGCGTGATGCGACCGGCCTGATGCGCCGTCATATCGCCAAAATAGCGGGCGGCGTAGCCGTGCGCCGCTTCATGGACGGTGATGGCGAAAATGACGGGCAAGGCATAAATCGCAATTTTCTGGATAAACGTGAGTTCCATGGCGGATGAAAATTTCCTTAAAGGTGGGCAGTTATTCAGTGAGGCCAAACGGTGCCAGATCGCCGGCACCGGCTCTGACCAATATGGGGCTGTCGCCGGTGAGATCAATCACCGTGGTCGGTGTGGCCGAACAGGCGCCGGCATCAATGACGAGGTCCAGCTGGTGCTCCAGGCGATCACGAATTTCCCAGGCTTCGTTCAGCACATCCTCATCGTCGGGTAATTGCAGCGTCATACTGAGCAAAGGCTCATCCAGCGCTTCCAGCAGCGCTTGGGTGACCGCATGCTCGGGCACGCGCAAGCCCAGCGTGCTGCGCTTGGGGTGCTGCAGCCGACGTGGCACTTCACGCGTGGCCTTGAGAATGAAGGTGTATTGGCCCGGCGTATTCGCCTTCAGCAGGCGGAACTGGCTGTTATCCACCTGCGCATACACCGCAAGCTCGCTGAGATTACGACACACCAGAGTAAATAGATGGTCACCATCGACCCCGCGGATGGCACGTATTCTGTCCTGCGCCTCCTTGTTACCCAGCATGCAACTCAGCGCGTAGCTGGAGTCAGTGGGGTAAGCCACCACCCCGCCATTGCGCAGAATCTCTACGGCTTGCGCGATCAGGCGCGGCTGGGGCGTTTGTGGGTGTATGACAAAATATTGGGCCATTCAGACTGCCTGTCGTTATCAAGTGCTAGGTGAGAGAGGGGTTGGTGCATCAGCAGGAACCGTGAGCTTTTCCAGCTCCGGCCAATCCTGCCAGACCGGAACGCAGCCATGCGGCAGATCGGGCAAGCGCCCCATTTCAATGTAGGTATGGCCGGGGCCATGGTAATCGGAACCCAGCGAAGCTTTGAGGCTGAATTGCCGTGCCAGCTTGCCAAATTCCTGAAACTGATCCGGCGTATGGCTGCCGGTGACGACTTCAATCGCGCTGCCGCCTAGCGCCCGAAACTCTTCCAGCAGCAATAGCATGTTAGTGCGGCCAAGGTCATAGCGCCCGGGATGCGCCAGCACGGCAACACCGCCACTTTCGGTAATCCAGCCTAGCGCTTCATCCAGGTCGGCCCAGTGATGCTCGTAATAGCCAGGCTTGCCTTTTACAAGAAAGCGCTTGAATACCTTGCGCGTATCCGAGGCATAGCCTGCCTCAACCAGATAGCGGGCAAAATGGGTACGGCTGATAATGCCTTTGGCATGACGGTAGGCGCCCTCCAGGCTGCCTTCCACGCCCGCAGCCTGCAGGCTGGCCGCCATGCCCTGGGCGCGAATATGCCTGCCCGCGCGGATACGCGCCAGGCCTTCCACCAGGGGGGGATAGGTCGGGTCTATGCGCAAACCGACGATATGCAGGGTACGGCGCTTCCAGGTCACGGAAATTTCGACGCCAGGGATAAGGTGCATGCCATGCTCGTCAGCAGAGCGGCGCGCCTCATCCAGGCCGGCCACATCGTCATGGTCAGTCAGCGCGAGCAGTCTGACGCCTTGAGCAGCAGCGTGGCGCACCAGTTCTGCCGGGGTCAGCGTACCGTCGGAAACCGTGGAATGGCTATGCAGATCAATCAAGAATCGGCTCTCGGAAACATCGTGCAGCAGGCCATGTCTGGCGGGCAATGAAGAACATGAAGTGTAAAGTCTTGTGGCACAAGACGAATCATAGCAAAATACCGATAGGGCTAATACCTCACGCATGCAAATGCGACAACTCATCCTCACGCGTAAGGCTTGTTATGAAGTTTCTTTTTGACCTTTTCCCGGTCATTCTGTTTTTCATTGTCTTCAAGATTTCAGGCATATACGCGGCGACGGCGGTCGCGATGGTCGCCACCGTGCTGCAAATTGCCTGGGTAAAGTTCAAGCATGGCAAAGTAGATAACATGCTGATCGCCAGTGGCGTCATCATCGTGGTCTTCGGCGGCGCCACCCTGTTTTTGCATGACGAAAACTTCATCAAGTGGAAACCGACCATTCTTTACTGGGTGTTCGCTATCGCCATGGTGATATCGCAATTTTTCTTTGGCAAGAATGCCATGCGCAGCCTCATGGAAAAACAGGTCACCATGGCCGACAGTGTCTGGAGCAAGCTGAACCTCGCCTGGGCGACCTTCTTTACCTTTCTGGGCTTCCTCAATCTGTATGTCGCCTTTCACTACCCCACCGATATCTGGGTCGATTTCAAACTGTTCGGCACCATGGGCCTGATGTTCCTGTTCATCATCGGCCAGACCCTGGTGCTCAACAAATACATGGAAAGCAACGAGTAATGTGGTATGCCATCGTGGCGCAAGATACGCCGGACAGCCTGCAAAAACGCCTGCAGGCCCGACCAGAACATCTGGCAAGATTGCAGGCCCTGCAAGATGCCGGCCGCCTGCTGCTGGCAGGCCCCTTTCCTGCGATTGACAGCGTAGACCCCGGACCGGCTGGTTACAGCGGCAGCCTGATCGTGGCCGAATTCGCCACGCTGGAGGAAGCCACCGAGTGGGCCCATGCCGATCCATTTGTGGCGGCTGGCGTGTATGCGCAGGTCAGCGTCAAACCGTTTCGCAAGACCCTGCCCGCCTGATGTCACTTACAGATGAAATCCGCATGCGGCTGGCGGTGCTGGAGCCGGTGGACCTGACCATTCAGGACGATAGCGCCTTGCATGCCGGACATGCAGGCAATGGCGGTGGCGGGCATTTCAATGTGTGTGTGGTCAGCTCGCAATTTAACGGCAAATCACCCATAATCCGGCATCGGATTGTTTACCAGGCACTCGCAGACTTGATACCCAGCAGAATTCACGCGCTGAGCATACGCGCACTCACTCCCGATGAAACCAATCCCTAATCAACCCCTCTCATAGAAATGACAAGGAAGCCTTACATGAAAATCACACTCAGCGCCCTGCTGGCATTCATTGCCATCGGCTTATCCAGCGCAGCCATGGCGGCTGACACTGCCGTTGCCACTGTCAACGGCAAGCCGATCAAGCAGTCGCTCTTTGATTACATCACCAAGGATGCCGCTGCCCGTGGCCAGAACGTAGATGACAACGTACGTACCGTCATCATCAATCGCCTGATCAGTAGCGAACTGATTTATCAGGAAGCGCAACGCAGTGGTTATGACAAGCAGCCTGAATATGTCGCCAAGCAGGAACTGGCTGGCCGTGAGCTGCTGGTAAACAGCTACCTCGAAGACTACCTGAAGAAAAACCAGGTCAGTGATGCCGCGGTAAAAGCCGAATACGAGAAGTACAAGCAGGAAGTGGGCGACAAGGAATACAGCGCACGCCACATTCTGGTTTCCACCGAAGCTGAAGCCAAGGACATCATTGCGCAACTGGGCAAAGGTGCTGATTTCGCCAAGCTGGCCAAGGAAAAATCCAAGGATCCAGGCGGCAAGGAAAACGGTGGCGATCTGGGCTGGTTTGCACCAGGCAGCATGGTCAAGCCTTTCAGCGATGCCGTAGCCAAGATGAAAAAGGGCAGCTACACCACGGATCCAGTGCAAACCCAGTTCGGCTGGCATGTCATCAAGCTGGAAGATGTGCGTGACGCGCAACCTATGCCATTTGAAAAAGTACAGGCCGCGCTGAAGAAGCAACTGCAACAGCGTCAGCTTGAAAAACTGCTCTCCGACCTGCGCAGCAAGGCCAAGATTGTAGAAAATCCTGGCAAGAAATAAATACCGGCAACCCTGACGCCATCATGGCCTGACGGGTTGCCCTTCTGAAAAAGACCTGCTGAAGCAGGTCTTTTTTTATGCGCCTCACGGCGGCAAGCTGACTTTTGCATGCATCACTTGCATACCGCAGCGTGTGCTTTACACTGACATGCATCCGTTTTTTTTGATGAGCTTCCCTGCATCCCATGTCCACCCTCTCCTATCACGTTCGCCTGTCGCAGCCCGCTAGCCACCTGTTCGAGGTGGAATGCACCATCGCCAATCCCAACCCTCAGGGACAAGCCGTCTCCCTGCCCGCCTGGATACCGGGCAGTTACCTGGTGCGCGATTTTGCGCGGCATATCGTCAGCATGGAGGCGGTAGCCAATCGCAAAGCGGTCGCGATTGAGAAAGTCAGCAAACACCGTTGGCAATGTGCCCCCTGCAAAGGTCCGCTGACGCTGCGCTATCAGGTGTATGCCTATGATCTGTCAGTGCGCACGGCCTATCTGGATGATGAGCGCGGATACTTCAACGGCTCCAGCCTGTTTGTATGTGTTGACGGACAAGAACATGCCGCTTGCCAAGTTACCATCCATGCGCCTGACATGGCGGGCTGGCAAGTCGGCACGGCTCTCCACACCATCAAGGTCAATCGCGCAGGATTCGGCACCTACATGGCCCTGGATTACCGCGCGCTAATTGATTACCCGGTCGAAATAGGCAAGCTGGACATCGTGACATTCGAAGCCGCAGGCATTCCGCATCGCCTGATCGTATCTGGCCAACATCAGGCTGACCTGAAACGCATAGCGCGCGACCTGAAAACCTTGTGTGAAACCCATATCGGCTTTTTTGGTGCTGCACCATTTGCCCGCTATGATTTCATGCTGTATGCCGCCGGCGATGACCAGTACGGCGGCCTGGAGCATCGCGACTCGACCAGCCTGATCTGCCCGCGCAGCTGGTTGCCATCGAAAAAGCTGGAAACAGACATCAGCCGCTATCAGGATTTTCTCGGACTGTGCAGCCACGAATATTTCCATGCCTGGCACGTCAAGCGCTTGCGTCCGCAGGCCTTTGTGGAACCGGACCTTGGGCAGGAAGCCTATACCCGACTGCTATGGGTGTTTGAGGGTTTCACCGCGTATTACGATACGCTGATGCTGGTGCGTAGCGGCCTCATGACGCCGGAGCAATATCTGCAGGATCTGGCCAAGACCATTACCCGTTATCTGCGTACGCCCGGCCGCCATGTGCAGCGCGTGGATGAATCAAGTTTTGATGCGTGGATCAAGCTCTACAAGCCGGATGAAAACACCCCGAATGCGCAGATCAGCTACTACCTGAAAGGCTCGCTGGTCGCCCTGGCCCTGGATATCACGCTCCGCGACAAAGGCAGCTCGCTGGACATGCTGATGCAAGGCCTGTGGCAGCATTACCAGCAAACGGGCGCCGCCGTCATGGAAGAACAGATGGATGCCCTGATTCTGCAACACACCGGCCATGACCTGCGCAAATTGCTGGACAAGCTGGTGCGTGGCACCGAAGACCCAGCCTTCCGCAAACTGTTTGCCAAGATGGGTATTGATTACCAGGAACAACAAGCCAAACCGCCCGCTGGCCAGAGCCTGAGACATGGCTGGGGCCTGCAGCTGACGAATGAACAGGAAACCCGCGTGGCCCACGTGTATCGCCATAGTGCGGCGGAAGAAGCCGGCCTGGCCGCGCAGGATGTGATTATCGCGATGGATGGGCTCAAGGCGACCGCCAAGCAGTTGCAGGATCAGCTGGCCCGGCTGGCCGAAGGCAGCCACGTCACCCTGCACTTTTTCCGCAGAGATCAGCTCAAGGAATGCCGCATCGCTAAACGCAGTCAGAGCGTGGCCGAATGCAGCCTCACCATGCTGGCGGAGACGCATCCGCTACGCAGTGCGTGGCTGTCAGCCGTCAAGCTCTCAGGCAAGCAACGCAGCGGCAAACGCAAATCCGGCATGCCAGCCTGAGCAAATTGTGAAATAATAAGAATAATTATCATTTGTTGAACAAAGCGATGTCCGACCTTTCACAACTGCAGCCTGGCCACCATGCCGTGATCTGCGGTATCGATGCTGATGAATCCCTGTTTCAACGGCTTGCCGCGCTGGGGTTCCGCATCGGCAAGCGCATTGAAGTCATCCGCCGTGCCAGCTTCAATGGTCCTTTGCATGTTCGCATCGGCTCCACCGATATCATCCTGCGCATCACAGAAGCGCGCCGCATACAGATTAGCCAACAATGAAACGTATCGCCCTGCTCGGCATGCCCAATACGGGCAAATCCACATTTTTCAATCGCGTCAGCGGCGCTTCGTCGCGGGTAGGTAACTGGCCTGGCATCACGGTAGACCTGATGGCCGCCAAGTTACTATTGGGCGGCCATATCGTCGAGATCATCGACCTGCCTGGTATTTACGACCTGCACGGCTTTTCCGATGATGAATCCGTGGTGCGCCATTTTCTCGAAAACAACGACGTTGATCTCGCCATCATTGTGCTCAATGGCTCGCAGATAGACCGCCAGCTTTCCCTCGCTCTGCAGGTCAAAGCGCTGGGCTTGCCCAGCATGCTACTGCTTAACATGAGCGATGAAGCCAAGAAATCCGGCATCACCTTCAACCTGCCGGCCATGCAGCAGCAATTGCAGATGCCGGTCCTGCAGATCAGCGCCAAGCATGGCAATGGCTGTCCGGAAGCATTGAAGGAAGCTGCGCGCCATCTGGCGGAGAAACATCCCAGCCCGGCGGAAATCCGTGAGCAGCTGAAAAATGACGACACCATCGAAAACCAGATGGAAGCCATCGTCAAAAGCACCGTGCATTATCCAGCGCAACTGGATGATGTAGTCACCTCGCGCATAGACCGGGTCTTGCTGCATCCCTGGCTGGGGCTGCCCCTGTTTTTTGCCGCCATGTACCTGCTGTTCCAGTTCATTTTTACCCTGGGTACGCCCTTGCAGGAAGCCATCGCCTGGGCACTGGACCTGTTGCGCGCCGATGTGCTGGAGCCGCTGCTGAAAAGCACGCCGGCCTGGTTCAGCGGCCTGATGCTGGATGGCATCTATAACGGCATCGGCACCGTTGCCGCCTTTATTCCGATCATCGTGCTGTTTTTCCTGGTGATGACCATGGTGGAAGACAGTGGCTACCTCTCGCGCGCTGCTTTCCTGGTGGATGCCTTGATGGCAAAAATGGGGCTGGATGGTCGCGGCTTTGTGATGGTGCTGATGGGCTTCGGCTGCAATGTACCGGCGCTGATGGGCACGCGTGTCATGCGTTCGCGCCACATGCGCCTGCTCACCATGCTGGTCATTCCGCTTTCGCTGTGCTCGGCGCGCCTGCAGGTATTCCTGTTCATGACCGCCACGCTGTTCACCCCCAAGCAGGCGCCACTGGTGCTGTTTTCGCTCTATATGGTGAGCTTTGCCACCATTTTCCTGACCGCGATTATCTACAAGGGCCGCTATAGCAGCACCGAGCCGTTTATCCTGGAACTGCCGCCCTACCGCTTCCCTACGCCGCGCCAGATATGGCTGCGTGGCTGGCAAGAGGTGCGCCACTTTCTCACGCGCGCCAGCAAGTTCATCATCATTGGCGTGCTGCTGGTCTGGGCGCTGACCAACTTCCCGAGTGACGTGCCTGCCGCCAGCGCGGGTACCATTGCCGGCAAGATCGGTATTTGGCTGGCGCCGGTGCTCAACCCTGTGGGCATTGATGGCCAACTGGCGATTGCCCTGATTTTCGGTTTTGTCGCCAAGGAAATCGTGGTGGGTGCGCTTGCCGTGATCTACGGCCTGCAGGGCGATGCCCTGATGCAGGTGATGGCGACCAAGCTGGACTGGGTGCAGGGCATGAGCTTCATGCTGTTTACGCTGATCTACACTCCCTGCCTGTCCACCATCGCCACGCTCAAGAACGAATCAAAAAGCATAGGCTTCATGATGCTCTCGCTGTGCTGGTCGCTCGGCCTGGCATGGGTAGTGAGCTTTGTGTTTTACCAGACGGCGCGCGCGCTGGGCTATTAGCAGCAGCTAAATCCTTGCAGCAGCCAAGCAAAAGGCCCGAGCCGCCATGGCATCGGGCCTTTTACTTGATGGCATCTCTCTCCAGGATGGAGGCAGCTAACTCAGCTACGGAACATGAAATACACCGCACCCAGCAAGCACAAACCCGCCCACAGATAATCCAGCTTCAGCGGCTGATGCATGTAATACACGGCAAACGGCACAAAAACCATCAGCGTGATGACTTCCTGCAACACCTTGAGCTGGCCCAGGGAAAGTACGGTGAACCCTGCGCGGTTGGCAGGCACCTGGAACATGTATTCGACAAACGCGACCAGCCAGCTGAGAAACGCCGCTACATACCAGGGTTTGTCATTCAGGCTTTTAAGATGCGCATACCAGGCAAACGTCATAAAGACGTTTGACATGGTCAGCAACAGCACTGTCTTGGCAATGACCGGCATGGGGGTGATCTGGTCGCTATTTGGGCAAGGCTAGATAGCGGCCTCGTCAGTTTCGCCGGTACGAATGCGCACCACTTGTTCGACGTTGGAGACGAAAATCTTGCCATCGCCAATCTTGCCGGTGCGGGCAGCCTTGATGATGGCTTCCATCGCCGCATCTAGCAGGCTGTCGGCAATGATCAGCTCCACCTTGATCTTGGGCAGGAAATCCACCACATATTCAGCACCGCGATAAAGCTCGGTGTGGCCTTTCTGACGGCCAAAGCCTTTTACTTCGGTCACGGTCAGACCGTTTACGCCGATTTCGGACAGCGCTTCACGCACTTCATCGAGCTTGAATGGTTTGATGATTGCTTCAATTTTCTTCATTTGCTTATGTCCCCTAGCCTCTTTTAGTTGATTCAGTCTTTACTCACGAATCTGGACACTACTGGATAACGCCGGTCCAGACCAAATCCGCGCTCAGTCACTCTCACACCAATCGGCGATTGTCGCCGTTTGTATTCATTGCGGTCGATCAGGCTGATGACACGCGCCACATCCTGCTCGCGATAGCCCATGGCAATGATTTCCTGCCGGCTGCTATCGCGCTCGACATAGGCTTCCATGATCGCATCCAGCACATCGTATGGCGGCAGGCTATCCTGATCGGTCTGCCCATGCCGCAACTCGGCGGATGGTGGCCGAATGATAATCCGCTCGGGAATCACCTGCGACAGGCTGTTGCGATAACGTGCCAGGCGATACACCAGCGTCTTCGAAATATCCTTCAACACAGCAAAACCGCCGGCCATGTCGCCATACAGGGTGGAATAGCCCACGGCCATTTCACTCTTGTTGCCTGTGGTAAGCACTATGCTACCAAACTTGTTCGATAATGCCATTAAAAGCATGCCACGAATGCGGGCTTGCAGATTCTCTTCGGTGATATCAAAGCTGGTACCGGCAAACGGCTCGGCCAGCGTTTCGCAGAACTGGTCAAACAAGGGCTTGATGGGAAGCTCGGTGTATTTGACCCCCAGCCCTTCTGCCATCTGACGGGCATCGTCCACGCTCATGTCGGCGGTGAATTCGGAAGGCATCATCACCGCATGCACCTTGTCGGCGCCCAGGGCATCCACGGCAATCGCCAGCGTCAATGCCGAGTCTATGCCGCCGGACAATCCCAGCAGCGCGCCAGGGAATCCATTCTTCTGCACATAGTCGCGCAGGCACAGCACCAGTGCCTGGTAGGCAGACTCTTCGCGAGTCAGCCCTGGCGCGATCTCGGCGGGCAGGGGATTGGCGCGGTTTTGCGCACTTAGGTCGATGCTCACCAGCGCCAGTTGCTCGGCAAACGCGGGCAATTGTTGCACCGGTGCGCCACAGCGATCAATCACCACCGAGTTGCCATCAAACACCAGTTCATCCTGGCCGCCAACGAGGTTGGCATAGATCAGGGGCAGGCCGGTTTCCTCCACGCGCTTGCCCAGGACCTTGTAACGCTGCTGTTGTTTTTCGAGATGGAAAGGCGAGGCATTGAGTACCAGCAGCAATTCGGCATCGGCCTGTTTGCTGGCCTTGGCCGGACCCGGTTCCCAGACATCGGCGCAGATCAGCACCCCGCAACGCACGCCCTGATGCTCAAACACGGCAGCTTTGCTACCGGCAGAGAAGTAACGCACTTCATCAAACACACTGTGATTTGGCAGGGCGTGCTTGTGATACGTAAGCACGATGCGCCCGCCCTGCAATACCGAGGCCGCGTTATAGCAGCGGCCATGCTCGCGATGCGGATGACCGACAACAACGGTGATATCCGCCGGCAATGCCTTGGCCAGCGCCTGCAGTTCGCGCTGACTATGGTGGGTAAAATCTTCGCGCAACAGCAGATCCTGTGGCGAATAACCGCTCAATGCCAGCTCCGGGGTCAACATCAGGCTGGCCCCGGCGGCTTTGGCATCCTGAGCGTAGCGCAATATCCTGGCAGCATTCCCGGCGAGATCGCCTACAACACAATTGATCTGGGCGATGGCGACCTGCATCTGCGATTTACTAATAGCTGCCACCTGCATCTTTGATGAGTTGTACGATTTCAGGATTACCGCCCTTGAGCGCGTACACCAGCGCCGTCAGGCCGTACTGATCCTTGGTTTTCACATTGGCGCCGCGCTGCAGCAGCAGCTTGACCATGGCAACAGAGCCGTTATCCACCGCCAGCTGTAACAGCGGCGTGTCTTCCGAATCGCGATGGTTAACATCTGCCCCTTTATCCAGCAGCACCGTGGCCGCATCGACATTGGATTTCTTGACCGCCCAGGTGAGTGCAGTCCATTTGGAGCTATCCTGCTCATTGACCCTGGCACCGCGCTCCAGCAGCAGATTCACCGCGGCGGCATTGCCTTCGCGCGCCGCCCACATCAGGGCTGTAGCACCAAACCGGTCACGGGCGCGCAAGTCCGCGCCGTTATCGATCAGGGTGGTAATGGTGGGCAAATCGCCATTTTTTGCGGCATACATCAGCACGCTTTTGCCATCGTCACTCTTGGCGCTGGCATCCACGCCATTTTTCACCAGCAGGTCCACCATCTCGCTATAGCCCGAGGTAGCCGCCATGCCCAGTGCGCTCCAGCCAGATTCATCACGAATCTTGGGGTCGGCACCATGCTCCAGCAATACTTTGGCGGTGGCCACGAAGTTTTTCTTGGCGGCCATCATCAACGCCGTCCAGCCACCATTATCCTTGGCATTAACGTCGGCGCCCTTTTGCAAGAGCAGTTTCACCACCTCAGCCTTATCCTTGCGGGCGGCATACATCAGCGCGGTTACCCCGTCGCCATCCTTGGTGTTGGGGCTGGCGCCGCTATCCAGTATGGCTTTGACCGTGGCGAGATCGCCCTTGGACGCCACCGTCAGCAGATAGGGAATCTGCTCCGCCGCCTGCGCGGTTGGCAAGGCCTGTGGCCATACCAGCACCGGGGCTACCAGGGCGAGCAGAAGTTGGATGGCAAGCTTGTCAGGATAGCGCCGCATGGGATTCCTTTGTGATCAATTCGCTAGGGTGGCGGCCTTGATGGCCGCTTGCACTGCCTCGCCGAGTCCGGCGGGTGAGCTGGCAACGATAACGCCCGCCTGCTCCAGTGCCCGTATCTTGTCTTCTGCTTTGCCGCTGCCGCCGGAGATGATCGCACCGGCATGGCCCATGCGCTTGCCCTTGGGAGCAGTCTGCCCGGCAATATAGCCGGCCACTGGCTTGCTGACATGGTGCTTGATGTACTCAGCCGCGGCTTCTTCGTCAGCCCCGCCGATTTCACCCACCATGATGATGGCTTCGGTCTCGGGGTCTTGCTCAAACAAAGCCAGACAATCAATGAAATTCATGCCGCGGATAGGATCACCGCCAATACCGACACAGGTCGATTGGCCCAGGCCCAGCGCGGTGGTCTGGTGCACGGCCTCATATGTAAGGGTGCCGGAGCGGGAAACAATCCCTACCTTGCCACGCAGATGGATACTGCCAGGCATGATGCCGATCTTGCAGGCATCGGGGGTGATGACGCCCGGACAGTTGGGGCCTACTAAACGCGCACCATTGGCCTTGAGCGCAGCTTTGACATTCAGCATGTCCAGCACGGGGATGCCCTCGGTAATACAGACGATCAGCGGAACACCGGCGTCGCAGGCTTCGAGGATGGAATCAGCGGCAAATGGCGGCGGCACATAAATCACCGAGGCATTGGCACCGGTCTCACGCACGGCATCGCGCATGGTGTTGAACACTGGCAGGCCCAGATGCTGCTGGCCGCCCTTGCCTGGCGTGACGCCGCCGACCATTCGAGTGCCATAGGCCAGCGCCTGCTCGGAATGAAAAGTGCCCTGTTTGCCAGTAAACCCCTGGCACAGGACCTTGGTATGTTGATCAACCAGAATTGCCATGATTACGCTTTCACTGCTGCATTATTGACGGCACGTACCGCCTGCTGGGCGGCATCGGTCAAACCGGCTGCCGAGATAATCGAGAGACCGCTTTCGCTCAGCATCTTTCTGCCAAGCTCAACGTTTGTGCCCTCCAGACGGACGACAACGGGAATCTGTATGCCCACTTCTTTGACGGCGGTGATAATGCCCTCGGCAATAATGTCGCAGCGCATGATGCCACCGAAGATATTCACCAGGATGGCTTTGACGTTGCTGTCCGCCAGAATGATCTTGAAGGCACGTGCCACGGTCTCGGCGGTGGCGCCACCGCCCACATCCAGAAAGTTGGCCGGTGCCCCGCCATGCAGCTTGATCAGGTCCATGGTCGCCATCGCCAGCCCGGCGCCATTCACCATGCAGCCGATGTTGCCGTTGAGGGCGATGTAATTGAGGCCTGCGTTGTGGGCTTCGGCCTCCTTGGCATCGTCCTGGCTCCAGTCGCGCTGCTCGGCCAGGGCTTTCTGGCGATAAAGCGCGTTATCGTCCACGCTCATCTTGCAATCCAGCGCCACCAGGGCGCCATCGGTGGTCACCACCAGCGGATTGATTTCCAGCAGTGCCAGGTCGTTTTCCTTGAACAGCTTGTACAAGCCCTTGGCAAGGCGCACAAACGCACCAATCTGCTCACCGGCGAGCCCCAGGCCAAAGGCCAGGTTGCGCGCCTGAAAATCCACCAGCCCGTTCAGCGGGTCACACACTTCCTGCAAAATCTTGTCCGGCTGGGTGGCGGCAATCTCTTCAATATCCATACCTCCTGCGGCCGAAGCCACCATCACCACGCGCTCCAAGCTGCGATCCACCAGCAACGAGAGGTAGAGCTCACGCGCAATCGGCAAAGTCTGCTCCACCAACACCTGCAATACCGGCTGGCCGTCGGGCGCATTCTGGTAGGTCACCAGAGGCTTGCCCAGCAGGCTCGCGGCCAGCGATTCTACGTCGCTAAGCGACTTCACTACCTTCACCCCACCCGCCTTGCCACGCCCGCCCGCATGAATCTGCGCCTTCACCACCCAGGCATCACCACCAATCGCCTTGGCGGCTTCAACGGCGGAAGCGGGATTATCTGCGACCTGACTTTGGGGAATGGGCAAACCGTAGCGTTGCAATAGGCTTTTGGCCTGATACTCGTGCAAATTCATAGGAGGGGCTTAGTGTGGATGCAATACCGCATTTTCGCGCAATTCGGCCTATTGCGCCAGTGCAGATAGCAGGCCGGAAGCCGCATGCAGAGCCCGCGCAATGTATAATGCCAAGCTTACTCATACACCCTGATCCCCGTCATGCGTCTCGTTGTTCAAGGCTCTGCCATCACGTTTTCCCACCTGGCCCATCTGCATCAGCTCAGCGGTGCCCAGCAAGGCTTGCAATTCACCCAGCTGGCCGAGCATGCCTATAGCCTGCCGCGGCAGACCGAAGCCCTGCAAGCGGTGATAGCCTTTTGCCGCGAGCAGCAGATTGACTGCGCTTATGTCGATGACAAACATACGCTCAAGCGCTTCGGCCTCGCGGTGATGGACATGGACTCCACCCTCATCAGCATTGAATGTATAGACGAGATCGCCGACATGTACGGCCTCAAGCCGCAGGTCGCCGCCATCACCGAAAGCGCCATGCGCGGCGAAATCGAATTCGCCGAAAGCCTGCGCCGCCGCGTCGCCCTGCTGGAAGGCCTGGATGAATCCGCCCTGCAACGCGTAATCGACGAACGCCTGCAACTCAACCCCGGCGCGCAGGCCTGGATAGACGCTTGCCGCGAACACGGCGTGCGCACCATGCTGGTATCCGGCGGCTTTGATTTCTTTGCAGACCGGGTAAAAGCCATGCTCGGCCTCGATTACGCGCAGGCCAATTCGCTGGAAATCATCAACGGCAAGCTCACCGGCAAGGTGCTGGGCGATATTGTGGATGCTCAGGCCAAAGCCGATTTCCTGATCGCCACCCGCGACAAGCTCGGCCTGGCCCCTGACCAGGTGGTCGCGATCGGCGATGGCGCCAACGACCTCAAGATGATGTCCGTCGCCACCGCCGGCGTGGCTTACCATGCCAAACCTATCGTGCAGCAGCAGGCCACCTATGCACTGAACCATGTGGGGCTGGAGGGATTGGTCGGATTGTTTGGCCAATAACTTCAAGCTGCTGCTGTGTAAAAAGAAAAA
>DATMSO010000003.1:0-18252 GCA_035565335.1 Methylovorus sp. | reverse complement strand
ATCCGCAAAATGCGCGAGATCACCATCATCGTGTCCGAGCAGGTGCTCAGCTTTACCATGGAAATTGCCGATCGCATCATCGTGATCGACAAGGGTAAATTCATCCACGAAAACAAGCGTGAAGAAGTGGATGCGGCCAAGATCAAGAGTTACCTCTCGGTGTGAGCGACCGGGAGTATCCCCCGCCTGGCAGGCCCTTTCAGACTGCCAGGCGGCCCTTTTTGCCGTCCGTTTTTCTATTTTTTTGTGTCATGATGCGGTATGAATCAGATTTCCCATGAGGCGCTGACCGCCTTGTCCGGCGCATACGCCGCAGGCTGGCAAGCCCGGCTGGAGCTCACGTTTGCCGTCAGCCACCAGCGCAGCACCCTGGTTCGTCGATCCCATCAGGGGCCGCTGGTGATACAGAAAAGTCTGCATCCGGAAGGCCCTGATCTCTGCCACGGCATCATCGTGCATCCGCCGGGAGGTGTGGCCGGGGGTGACCAGCTGACCTTGCAGGCCACGCTGGGCGAACAAGCCAAGGCTCTGCTGACGACGCCGGGCGCGGGCAAGTGGTACAAATCCGGCGGCCGCAGCGCCAGTCAGGCGCTGGCGTTTCATCTGGCTGACCAGGCGCAACTGGAGTGGCTGCCGCAGGAAAATATATTGTTTGATGGCGCTGATGTGCGCTTCGAGGCCGATATTCACCTTAGCGGTCAGGCAGTGTTTGCCGGCTGGGATATCCAGTGCTTTGGCCGCCAGGCGCGTGGCGAGCAATGGCAGCATGGCACGGTGCGGCAGCGTTTCAGCATACGTCGTGATGGCCGCCTTATCTGGCTGGAGCGCGGGCACTGGCACCCGGATGCCTTGGTCATGGCCTCGCCTGCTGGCCTTAACCATGCGCTGGTGCATGGCAGTTTTGTCGTGGCAGCGGGTAGTTTGCCCAAAGATATTCTGGCGGATTGCCAGGCGCTGACGGTGACGTCAGCGGCGCGGGTAGGGGTGACCGCATTGCCGGAGATTGTGGTGGCGCGCTATGTGGGCGACTCCGCCCCGGAAGCCCGCGGCTATTTTGAGGCCTTATGGCAGCACTTGCGCCCCTGGTACGCGGCACGCGAGGCTCAGCGGCCACGTATCTGGAATACCTGATGCGCTTGCCGGAAGCTTATGGCAAATCCATCGTAAATTAACGCGTCTGCATGGCAGGGCAAAAGCAGATATGAAATGATAGAAAAAAGCGTTCTATCAATGATGAGTTGGCGACATGCCAAGAGAATGAAACGAGGCGCAGGATGGAATTAAGTCCAAGAGAAAAAGACAAATTGCTGATTTTTACGGCGGCGCTGCTGGCCGAGCGTCGTAAGGCGCGCGGACTCAAGCTGAATTACCCGGAATCGGTGGCGTTTATTTCAGCCGCCATCATGGAAGGCGCGCGTGATGGCAAGACCGTGGCTGAGCTGATGGGTTTTGGCGCCACGTTGCTGACACGTGACGATGTCATGGAAGGCGTGCCCGAGATGATTCCTGAGATTCAGATCGAAGCGACCTTTCCGGATGGCACCAAGCTGGTGACCGTTCATCATCCCATTCCCTGATCGTCTGCCACGATCACTCACGAAGAGAGAGCGTCATGATTCCTGGTGAAATGCAGGTACAAGCAGGCGAGATAATCCTGAATGAGGACCGGGCCACGGTGGTGCTGGATGTGGCCAACACCGGCGACCGGCCCATACAGGTGGGCTCGCATTACCATTTTTACGAAACCAACGAAGCCTTGCGCTTTGACCGTCAGGCCGCCTATGGCTTCCGGCTCGATATCGCTGCGGGCACCGCGGTGCGCTTTGAGCCGGGGCAGACACGCACTGTGCAACTGGTGGCACTGGCTGGCGACCGCCAGGTGTACGGATTTGCCGGCAAGATCATGGGAGCACTGAAATGAGCGTCAAGATTACGCGGCAGGCCTATGCCGAAATGTTTGGCCCTACCGTGGGCGACCGCTTGCGACTGGCAGATACCGACCTCTGGATTGAGGTGGAAAAGGACTACACGCTCTACGGCGAAGAGGTGAAATTCGGCGGCGGCAAGGTGATACGCGATGGTATGGGCCAGGGGCAGCGTGTTGCGGCCGAGGTGGCAGATACCGTCATCACCAATGCGCTGATTGTGGATTACACCGGCATCATCAAGGCCGATATTGCCATCAAGTCGGGTCGCATTGCCGCCATCGGCAAGGCCGGTAATCCGGATATCCAGCCCGGCGTCACTATTGCCATAGGCGCTGCCACTGAAGTCATTGCCGGTGAAGGCATGATCGTCACTGCTGGTGGTATCGATACCCATATTCATTTTATTTGCCCGCAGCAGATCGAAGAAGCGCTGATGTCGGGCGTCACCACCATGATAGGCGGCGGCACCGGCCCGGCGACAGGCACCTTTGCTACCACTTGCACCCCAGGGCCGTGGCATATACACCGCATGCTGCAGGCGGCGGATGCTTTCCCCATGAACCTGGGTTTCCTGGGCAAGGGCAATGTTAGCGTGCCACAGCCGCTGGTGGAGCAGGTGGAGGCGGGCGCCATTGGTCTCAAGCTGCATGAAGACTGGGGCACCACGCCTGCCGCCATTGATAATTGCCTGAGCGTGGCGGAGGACATGGATGTGCAGGTGGCGATCCACTCCGATACTTTGAATGAATCCGGCTTTGTGGAAACCACGATTGCCGCCTTCAAGGACCGCACCATCCACACTTTCCATACCGAAGGTGCTGGCGGCGGCCATGCGCCGGACATTATCAAGGCCGCGGGCTTCGCCAATGTGCTGCCTTCCTCGACCAATCCGACGCGGCCTTATACCGTCAATACCATCGATGAGCATCTGGACATGCTGATGGTGTGCCACCATCTGGATCCCGCCATTGCCGAAGATATTGCTTTTGCCGAAAGCCGCATACGCCGCGAAACGATTGCCGCAGAGGATATCCTGCATGATCTCGGTGCCTTTTCCATGATGTCATCGGATTCACAGGCCATGGGCCGCGTGGGCGAAGTCATCATCCGCACCTGGCAGACTGCGCACAAAATGAAAGTGCAGCGTGGCGCCCTCGCCGAAGATACCGCGCGCAATGATAATTTCCGCGTGAAGCGCTATATCGCCAAATACACCATCAACCCGGCGCTGACGCATGGCGTTGCTCATGAAGTTGGCTCGATTGAAGTCGGTAAGCTGGCGGACCTGGTGCTATGGCGTCCGGCATTTTTCGGCGTCAAGCCATCGACTATCCTCAAAGGCGGCATGATAGCCGCAGCGGCCATGGGCGACCCCAATGCCTCGATTCCCACCCCGCAACCAGTACATTACCGCCCCATGTTTGGTGCCTATGGCGGCGGGCTGAAAACCTCGGTGACCTTCGTTTCGCAAGCCGCGTTGCATAATCCGCAACTGGCGGCCCTAGGCTTGCAGAAACCGCTGGTGGCTGTGCGTGGCACGCGCGATGTGAAGAAAAAAGACATGATTCACAATGGCTGGATGCCCAATATTGATGTGGATACGGAAACCTATGCCGTGCGCGCCGATGGCATGCTGCTGGTATGTGAGCCCGCCACCGTGCTGCCCATGGCGCAGCGCTATTTCCTGTTTTAGGCGGACTGCGCAAACCTGATGGGTATATGTGATGGGTATATGTATTGATGAGCGAGATGCTGAATATATTTGAACGTGCCACCGGCCATGACCACATTGATGACCGTGTGGCTTTGCCGTTTGACCGGCGTCAGAAAAGCCGATTGCGCGTCACGCTGCAATCTGGCCAGGAAGCCGCTCTGCTGCTGGAGCGAGGCACCATACTGCGCGGCGGTGATTGCCTGCGTGCTGAAGACGGCCGCATTATTGAAGTGCTGGCTGCCGACCAGCCGGTGATGGATGTCACTGCCCCCGATGCCGCCACGCTGACGCGCGCGGCATATCACCTGGGAAATCGCCATGTGCCCTTGCAAGTGGGCGATGGCTGGCTGCGGCTGGAGCAAGACCATGTGCTGAAAGACATGCTGCTGGGGTTGCAGGTGACGGTGCGTGAGCTGCAGGCGCCGTTTGAGCCCGAGGCCGGCGCTTATGGCGGCGGCCATCGTCATCATCATGGTGACGATGCTGGCGAAAACCTGCGTCCACCTACACGCTTGAAACGCCATGCCGGATAAGGCGCTCGGGCTTTCACGGTTGCTGCAGCTCGCCAGCCCCATGCTGCCGGTGGGTGCCTACAGCTATTCGCAAGGCCTGGAATGGGCGATCGAATGCGGCGATGTGACCGATAAAAGCAGTGCCGAAGCCTGGATAGGCGCGGTGCTGACGATGTATCAGGGGCAATTTGAATTGCCCGTGCTGCACAGGCTGATGGGCGCCTGGGCGACGGGGGAGATGGATGCCGTGGCCGAGTGGGATGCGTTTTACCAGGCCGGGCGCGACACGGCAGAGGCGCACGCCGAAAGCCGCCAGATGGGGTATTCCCTGGTGCGCTTGCTCAGCGAATTTGATACGTTGCCGGCCGAATGGCTGGCGCATCTGAAAGCGCTGCCGACGCCGGCCTTTATCACGGTGTATGCCGGCATTGCCGACCAATGGCAGATTGCCGCTGAGCAAGCATTGCATGCCTATGCCTGGTCCTGGCTGGAAAATCAGGTGGCCGCCGCCATGAAAACGGTGCCGCTGGGTCAGGTGGCAGGGCAGAAAATCATGCTGGAACTGGGCGGCAGATTGCCCGCGGTAGTGAAGGCCGCCATGACACTGGCAGACGACGACATCAGCAACTTCTGCCCCGGGCTTAGCATCGCTGGCTGTCGCCATGAAACACAATACACCAGGCTATTCCGCTCCTAAGGGTTAGTCTGGCCAATGCAATCAAGAACGAGACCAACGCAAGGAAACACGACATGATCACATCGACAGAACACGCCACTGAACCGCTACGCGTCGGCATAGGTGGCCCGGTGGGCTCGGGCAAGACGGCGCTTACGCTCGCGCTGTGCAAGCGCCTACGCGATATCTACAACATCGCCGTTGTCACCAATGATATTTATACCAAGGAAGATGCCGAGTTTCTGACCCGCAACGAGGCCTTGACCCCGGATCGCATTATCGGCGTGGAGACCGGCGGTTGCCCGCATACCGCCATCCGCGAAGATGCGTCCATGAATCTGGAGGCGGTGGCACAATTGAGTGAGCGTTTCGCGCCGCTGGATGTGGTGTTTGTCGAAAGCGGCGGCGATAATCTGGCCGCTACTTTCAGCCCTGAATTGTCCGACCTGACGATTTATGTGATTGATGTGGCGGCAGGCGAGAAAATTCCGCGCAAAGGTGGCCCCGGTATCACTAAGTCCGATTTGCTGGTCATCAACAAAATTGATCTTGCGCCCATGGTCGGCGCCTCGCTGGAAGTGATGGACCGCGATGCCAAACGCATGCGCGGCGAGCGGCCATTCCTGTTCAGCAATCTCAAGACCGGCCAGGGGCTGGAAGACATCGTGCGCTTTATCGAAAAACAAGGGCTGATGCAGTAAGCCCCAGGTCCGCTACCCGCTATACAACAGGAGTCCATTATGCAACATCGACATAAACACATTGGCCTGGCCGCCCTGGCCCTCATGCTAAGCCCGGCCGTGGCCCTGGCGCATCCTGGCCACGGTCTGGAAAGTGCCGCAGCTGGCTTTATGCATCCACTCACCGGTTGGGATCACTTGCTGGTGATGCTGGCGGTGGGCCTGTGGGCGGGACGCCTGGGTGGCGCTGCCCGCTGGCAATTGCCGCTGACCTTTTTGCTGGTGATGCTGGTAGGGGCGCTCGCTGGCATGGCCGGACTGACCCTGCCCGCCATGGAAACCGGTATTGCCGCCAGTGTAATGGCGATTGGCCTGCTGGTGGCCCTGCATGTGGTGCTGAAGCCCATGTGGCAGGTGGCGTTGGTGGCTCTGTTTGCCTGCTTGCATGGGCTGGCGCACGGCGCTGAACTGCATAGCCATTCCGCGCTGATGGTTTTGCCCGCCATGCTGCTGTCGACAGCCTTGTTGCACGCTGCCGGTTTAATGCTGTCATCGCAGGGCATGCCTCTCTCCGCCCGCCTGCAGCAAACCATAGGCGGTGCCATTGCCCTGGCTGGCGGCTGGATGCTGTTGGCCTGACCCGCTTGCGTGGCGCCCATCTTTTCAGCATGGGCGTCGGTAACATCCTCATGTAAGCCGCCATCCGTGCATGGCGGCTTAACTTATCCACTGCGTTTTGTGGCGGTTGATCTCCTGTTTTTTTCCGGTTTTGATGTTATAAGACACTGACCATGTGCGTGCCAGGCATGTAATGTGCATCCATTTGAAATACGTCATTTGACGCAGTGCGAAAAGTTTAGGGCTTGCGTACGATCAAGTGGGGCAGGTTTGTGCCAAACAAATAACAGGGTAGCCATCACGAAGGCTGCCCACTATCGCGGGAATTAGATGGCAGACGGGACAGTCACTCAGGGGAAATTGAACGGCGAATCCATGGCGACGCAGCGCATCGTCAAGATACGCCGCGACTACAACACATGGGTAGCCAATGAGACGCTGGAAGATTATGCCCTGCGCTTTACGCCGCGCTCCTTCCGCAAGTGGTCGGTGTTGCGCGTGGCGAATACCGCCTTCGGTGCGATTTCCTTCCTGGTGCTGGAGGCCATAGGCGGCACCATTGCTGTCAATTACGGCTTTATCAATGCCTTCTGGGCCATCATGGCCGTCGGCATGATCATCTTCATGACCGGTCTGCCTATCAGTTATTACGCCGCCAAGTATGGTGTGGACATGGACTTGCTGACGCGCGGCGCCGGGTTTGGCTATATCGGCTCTACCATTTCATCGTTCATCTACGCTTCCTTCACCTTTATCCTGTTTGCGCTTGAGGCCGCCATCATGGCGTATGCGCTGGAGCTCTGTTTCCATCTACCCTTGTGGATAGGCTATATGGTGAGCGCGCTGGTGGTCATTCCGCTGGTCACCCACGGGGTGACGCTGGTCAGCCGCATCCAGATGATTACCCAGCCGATATGGCTGGTGCTGCTGGCCTTGCCGTTCATTTTTGTGATCTATAAAGATCCGGATATTCTGAATCGCCTGCATGCCTATGGCGGCAGCTCCGGTCTGCATAGCGAGTTCAACCTGCTTATGTTTGGCGCGGCGATTGCCGTGGGGATTGCCCTGATTCCACAGATAGGCGAGCAAGTGGACTTCTTGCGTTTCATGCCGGAAAAAACCGAAAAGAATAAATGGCAATGGCATGCCGGAGTGTTGTTGGCGGGGCCGGGCTGGATATTGCTGGGTATCCTCAAAATGCTGGGAGGCGTGCTGCTTGCCTATCTGGTGATTGAGCAGGGGGTCAGCCATGAGCAGGCGATCAACCCGACGCATATGTACATGGCCGGGTTTAATTACGTGTTTTCCTCGCCGCAGCTGGTGCTCGGCGTCACCACCTTGTTTGTGGTGATCTCGCAGGTCAAGGTCAACATGACCAATGCCTATGCGGGCTCGCTCGCCTGGTCCAATTTCTTTGCGCGGCTTACTCACAGCCACCCCGGGCGCGTGGTGTGGATGGTATTCAATGCGCTGATTGCCGTGATGCTGATGGAGCTGGATGTTTTCCAGGCGCTGGAACAGGTGCTGGGGCTTTATTCCAATATCGCCATTGCCTGGATTGCTGCCGTGGTGGCGGATCTGGTCATCAACAAGCCGCTGGGTCTCAGCCCCAAAGGCATCGAGTTCCGCCGTGCTTATCTGTTTGACATCAATCCCGTGGGCGTGGGGGCGATGCTGCTGTCTTCGCTGCTGTCCATCCTGGCGTTTTCCGGCACTTTCGGCCAGCAGGCACAGGCGTTCTCGGCTTTCATCGCCTTGTTCACCGCCTTGCTGACGTCCCCGCTCATTGCGTGGGCCACCCGTGGCCGCTATTACATCGCCCGTGAGCCATTCAAGTTCACCTTGCCGCAATCCAGCCTTCCCATGCGCATCGCCAAGTGTTCGGTCTGCGGTAACGATTATGAAACCGATGACATGGCGAATTGCCCGGCCTATCAGGGGTTTATCTGCTCGCTATGCTGCTGTCTGGATGCACGCTGCAACGATGCTTGCAAGCCGCAGGCACGCTTCTCCGAGCAATGGCAGGACATGCTCAAGTTCCTGTTTCCAAAAGCCTTATGGTCGTATCTGCAAAGCGGCCTCAGCAATTATCTGCTGCTGATGGGCGTGACGCTAACGTTTCTGGGTGCCTTGCTCGGGCTGATCTATTTCCATGAAACCCTGATCCTGGAAAAAAGTGCCGCCGCCGCCTTGCTGGGTCCGTTGCGGCTGGCTTTCCTCAAGGTATTTGCCGCGCTGGTATTTGCCAGCGCCGTGATCGCCTGGTGGCTGGTGCTGACCAGCGAAAGCCGCCGCGTGGCGCAGGAAGAGTCCAACCGCCAGACCGGCTTGCTGCTGCGTGAAATTGAGTTGCACCGCCAGACTGACGCCGAGTTGCAGCTCGCCCGCCAAGTGGCAGAGCAGGCCAACCAAGCCAAGAGCCGTTATATCACCGGCATCAGCCATGAACTGCGCACGCCGCTCAACAGCATTCTTGGCTATGCGCAATTGCTGGATAACGATATTTCGATTCCCGCCGCGCGCCAGCCAGCGATCCGCGTCATCCGCCGTAGCGGCGAACATCTTCTTTCGCTGATCGAGGGAACGCTGGATATTGCCCGCATTGAGAGCGGCAAGCTGACCTTTGACATCAAGCCCTTGCGCTTGCCGGAGTTTATCCAGCAGGTGGTCGATATGTTTGAGCTGCAAGCCCGTAACAAGGGCTTGAGCTTCAGCTACCAGCTCACCGGCGATCTGCCCGATATGGTGCGCGCCGACCAGAAGCGCCTGAGCCAGATCCTGATCAATATCCTGGGCAATGCCGTGAAATTCACCCGCCAGGGCGGCGTGGTCTTCCGCTTGCGCTATGCGCGCGAGTTGGCGGTGATTGAGATCGAAGATACCGGTCCGGGCATCCTCAAAGAAGAGCTGGAGGAAATTTTCGAACCGTTTGCCCGCGGCAGTGCCGCCAACAACAGCACGGTGGCGGGTACCGGTCTCGGGCTGACGATCAGCAAGATGCTGACGCAGCTGATGGGCGGCGAGCTGAGTGTACGCAGTGTGGTGGGCAGCGGCACCGTGTTCCAGATACGCCTGTTCCTGCCGCAAATCCACAGCAGCAATGAAATGCAGTCGGTGATCATTGCGCAACCGGTGGCGTATAAAGGTCCGCGTCGCCGGGTGCTGGTGGTGGATAACGAACATGTGGACCGTGAGCTCATCATCAATATTCTGGAGCCGCTCGGCTTTGAAATGGCGCAGGCGGCCAATGGTCGCGAGTGCCTGGAGATTTACCCGAATTTCCGCCCCGATCTGATTCTGATGGACCTGGCGATGCCGGTGATGGATGGCTGGGAGGCCAGTTACATCATACGCAAAGTGCACCAGTCCGATGTCTGCATCGGCATCGTGTCGGCCAATGCCTTCGACAAGGGGCTGGAAAACACCGCGGGCATCCCGACGGAAGACATCATCCTCAAACCGGTGAATGTGTTCGAGCTCCTGGGTTGGATGGGTAACCGCCTGGGTCTTGAGTGGGTAACCCGGGCCGAAAGCGTCGCCGAAGAGCCTTTGCCGCCGCCGCAGGAGCCTTTATTGTTCCCGCCCCCTGAGTATTTGCATGAGCTGCAGTCTTTCCTGAAGATTGGCTTTGTGCGGGGTGTGGCGGAAAAGCTCGACATCATTGCCTTGCTGGGCCCGCAATACGGCCCCTTTGTTACCCTGATGCAGCGGCTGCTGAAAGAGTTTCAGCTGGATGCCATGCGAAAAATACTGGAAGAAGTGAGTCTCCATGAAAAAAGCGAATGATGACCGTAGCGCGCAGACGGTTGTTCTGATCGTTGATGATGTGCTGGATAACCTGGCCGTCCTGCACGATGCGCTGGATGAAGCCGGCTTTATGGTGCTGATTGCCCAGGATGGCGCGACTGCCCTGGCGACGGCGGCGCAGGCCCAGCCCGATGTCATTCTGCTGGATGCCATCATGCCCGGCCTGGATGGTTTTGAAGTATGTCGCCGTCTCAACCAGGAGCTGGTGACACGGCATATTCCGGTCATCTTCATGACCGGCCTCACCGAGTCCGAGAATATTGTGGCCGGCTTTGAAGCTGGCGGCACGGATTATGTGACCAAGCCCATCCGCACGGCGGAGGTGCTGGCACGCATCAGTGCGCATCTCAAGACTTCCCGCCTGGTGCACCAGACGCGCGGCGTGTTGGATGCCTTTGGACAGGCGGCGATTGCCGTGACACCAGGTACCGGCAAGATCGTCTGGCAGACGCCGTTAGCGCGGCAGTGGATGGAGCGCTACTTTGGTGAAGAAACCTTGCCGGAATACAGCGCTAGCATGCCGCCTGAGCTGGTGCGCTGGCTGAAAGAGCTGTTTGACGGCGGCATCGTCGGACTCAACAAGCCCACACTTACCATCCCGCAAGGCAGTGGCCGCCTGATTTTTACCCTGGTGGAAATCGATAACGACGACCAGTGGGTGATACTGCTGCATGAGGAGTCAGATGCGGCCAAGATTGAAGCCTTGATGACCACCTTCAAGCTGACGCGTCGCGAGTCCGAAGTGCTGTACTGGGCCATGCAGGGCAAAACCAATCGCGATATCGGCGACATCCTTGGTACCAGTCCGCGTACCATCAACAAGCATCTCGAGCATGTGTTCACCAAGCTCGGTGTGGAAACCCGCACTGCCGCCTCGGCGCTGGCCAGAAGTAAACTCAAGATATAGCGTTTCCTCGTTTGGCTTTAAGGCCGAATATGCTATGTTGGTCTGAATAAATAACCCCGTTGTTCAATAAGGGGCACAGCGCCTGCCAGCATGGCCAGGCGCTTTCTATGGGTGGAGAGCATATGGCGGCAAACATTGGCCGTTTTGAAATCGTGCGCATGCTGGGCAAGGGCGCGCAGGGGGTTGTGTATCTTGCGCGTGACAGCCATCTGGGGCGTGATGTCGCCATCAAAACCCTGCATGCCACACAAGAGGATATGGGTGCGCTGATTCAGGAAGCGCGCATCGTCAGCAAACTGCAGCACGGCAATATCGTCACCCTGTTTGATGCAGGCGAACATGAAGGCGCGCCTTATCTGGTGTATGCCTATGTCGAAGGCCAGACGCTTGGCCAGTTATTACAGGCGGAGCCGGTGCTGCCTTTGACACGTGCCGTGCAGATCGTCAGCAGCCTGCTGGATGCCGTGGCATATGCCCATGAGCAGGGCGTGCTGCACCTGGATATCAAACCCGCCAACATTATGCTCACGGCCACCGGTCAGCCGCAGATCATGGATTTCGGCATTGCCCGCCGCATCAGCCAGCCAGCGCAGGGGCGCATCGATGGCTCGCCGCATTACATGGCACCTGAAATGGTCACCGGCAAAAAAATTACGCCGCGTGCCGATATTTATTCGCTAGGCATGCTCTTGTATACCCTGGTGACAGGCAGGCCCGCCGTGGATGGCGACGATGTGCAGGAAGTGCTGCGCAAAACCCTGCAGGATGCCACCACAGCCCCTTCTGAACGCAATATGCACGTGGATGCGCGGCTGGAAGCGATTATCCTCAAGGCGCTGGCAAAAAATCCGGATGACCGCTATGCCAATGCCACGGCCATGAACGAGGCTCTGCAGCACTATCTCGACCCGACTCGCGATGATGAAAAAGCGGCGCACGACAGCAAGCACAGCACGCTGGAATTCCTGCTACGGCGCATGCGCAGCAAGAGCGATTTCCCGATCCTGTCGTCCACGCTGAGCGAGATCAACCGCGTAGTGGATGATGAATCCGCCAGTACCAATATTCTGACCAAAACCATCCTGCAAGACTTTGCCCTGACCAACAAGCTGCTACGTCTGGTGAATACCGTCACCTACGGCCAGTTTGGCGGCAAGATCAACACGATTTCGAAGGCCGTGGTCATTCTCGGGTTTGAGACCGTGCGCAATGTCGCCATGACGCTCATCCTGTTCGAGTTCCTGCAGAACAAGGCGCAGGCGGCGCAGCTGAAAGACGATGTGCTGTCCTCGTATTTCGCCGGCATTCTTGCTGCCCAGTTTTCTTCGGGGCGCAATATACGCGATGCCGAAGAAGCCATGATCTGCTCTATGTTCCGCAATCTTGGCAAGTTACTGGCGACCTTTTATTTCTTTGAAGAAAGCCAGGAAGTGGCGCGGCTGGTGGAGCAGGGCGATGGCGAGGACAAGGCCGCGGTGAAGGTGCTCGGCATGGGCTACAGCGAGCTGGGGGTGGGCGTTGCCAAGAGCTGGAATTTTCCGCCACGCCTGCTGGCAGGTATGCAGCGGCTGGTGGGCGAGGTGATCAAGCCTTATGGCGAGCTGGAAACGTTGACGGTGACGGTGAACTTGGCCAATGAACTGTGTGCGGTGATCGCGCATGGCAACGCCGAGCAGCAGACGCAGGGCATACGCAAGATCATGAAGCGCTACAAGGATGCCGTAGCGATCACCGAACCACAGTTGCGCGCGGCGATTGAGTCCAGCCTGGCGGAAATGTCGGCCCGGGCCAGCATCATCAGCATCAATCTCGCCCAGAGCGCCCTGATGAAAAAAATGCGGCAATGGGCTGGCGAGGAAGAGCCTGCGAGCAAGGAGCAGGCCGCCGAGGTGGATAGCATGGCGGGGATCACGCGGCTGGATATGGGGCATATGCCGGATGCCGATGACAGTGATGCCGAGCGGCACGATGCTGATGCCATACTGTCAGCGGGTATACAGGATGTGACCAATACGCTGGTGGAGGACCATCAGCTCAATGACATCATGCAAATGGTGCTGGAAACCATGCATCGCGGCATGGCCTTCCAACGCACCATTATCTGCGTGCGCGATGCCAAGCATAACGTGATGGCGGCGCGCTTTGGCTTTGGCAAGGATGCCGACGCCATGCTGCCGAAGTTCCGTTTTGCCATGAACACGGCACCGGACGTGTTTCAGATCGCGCTCAATAAGGCGGCGGACCTCTCGATTGCCGATATCAACGCTCCGAATATCGCCGACAAGATTCCCGCCTGGTATCGCGCCATGGTGCCTGCCGGCAGTCTGCTGTTGCTACCCATCGTGATCAAGAACAAGCCTATTGCCCTGTTTTATGCCGATATGCCTACCGCTAACAGCATGCAGATTTCGCAACGCCAGCTGTCATTGTTGCGCACCTTGCGCAATCAGGCGGTGTTGGCCATCCGCCAGAAAATGTAGTCCGAACCCCATGAGATAGCGGCGGTCACACGGCTAGTGAGAGCAATAAGCTGGCAAGATTAATAATGGGAGGTGTGGCATGGAAAGCCCCGCGCATGAAATGGCTCAATTATTTGAGCAACTGGGATTACCTTCGGATGAGGCATCGATAGTGGAGTTCATCAATACGCATGGTCATATGCATACCGGTCTGGCATTGAGTGAAGCGCCATTCTGGACGTTGTCGCAGGCGGCATTTCTGCGGGAAGCCATTCAAGCCGATGCTGACTGGGCAGAGGTGGTGGACAGGCTGAATGCCAGTTTGCATGCCGCCAGGGATGCGGGTAGCGCTCAGGGCTGAGCGACACCGGCATGCCCTGAATAACAAAAAGGCAGCTTTAGCTGCCTTTTTGTTTTAGCACGCCTTGAGGCGGGCTATCTTGACCGTGGCGGCCGGCGAGCGGATCGCGCTTTGGCGGCTGATAGGTTGGCGACGATGAAGTGGCGATGTCGCCCAGCTGTAGAAAGCCCACGCAGCGGAAACCACAAAACCAGTGGTACCGGTCAGCATGGCGCCGTCGCTTTCGTTGGCAAACCAGCCCAAACCAGCACTGAATGCAGTAAAGACAAAGGGTATGGCAAACAGAATGAAAAACTTGATAAGCATGATGTCCTTTTGGGATTTTAATATTGATAGAACGTTGGCTTGGGTAAAGCCAACGCTTCGCATTCTGACAGAGAGTTGTTACAGAAAAATGTAATAAATGAAAACAATTGAAACAGCCCGCATATGGCGCCTGTCTTGGCAGTGGACAAAAAAGGCGCCGTTCAGCGAATTGGAAGGGTTGGCGTCGGGAGGGTTAGCTTTCCGATAGCGCTGCCAATATCGCTTGCCATTCCTCCGCTGGCGTTGCGTATTCTTCATAGCGATGGCTGGTTCTGGCATACCAGTAGCGGCTATTGCCTTCGTCCGGTTCTATCTTGTGCAATACCGCATGAATCCAATGGGCGACCGGGTGGCCGGAAGCCTGGGCGATATTGTGTGCAGCCTCCCACTCGCCCGACATCGCCAGCTGAACGGCCTGCTTGAGCTCCAATGCCTGACTGGATTTGCTGGTCATCAAGTTTGCTCCTTCTCTGTCCTGAGCGCGCCGCTTTTAGCCAGCGCGGCGGCTTGCCATAAATACCAGGCTGCGATGCTGCGATAGGGCGACCATGGCTCGCCAATCACCGCCAGCGCTTTGGGTTTGGGTTGTTCGGGCAGGTTTTTAAGCTGGCGCCAGCCTTCGCGTACGCCAAAGTCATCCACTGGCAGCACGTCATTCCGCCCAAGGGTAAAGATCAGCAGCATTTCCACGGTCCAGCGCCCGATGCCTCTCAGCGAGGTGAGGCATGCAATCAGCGCTTCATCGCTCATGCTGGCGGCAAGATTGGCGCTGGGGACGGTGCCTGCGAGGGTGGCTGCGGCAATGCCGCGGATCGCCGTGACTTTTGCCATGGACAGGCCGCAACTGCGTAGCGTGGTTTCATCCGCCGTCGCCAGTTGCTCCGGGCTGGGGAAGCACTCATGCGGAAAGCTTGCCATCAGTCTCGCCAGTATGGCGTCGGCTGCCTTGCCATGTAGTTGCTGATGCGCGACGGCACGCACCAGAGCCTCGTAAGGCTCACGTTGTTCGCGGCGCTGGATGGTACATGGCCCCACCAGGGTGACCAGTCGGTGCCAGTCCGCGTCCAATCCCGCCAGAAAACGGCTGGCTTCCAGGTCCAGATCTTGAGGTGCTGCTGTTTGCATAGGGACTCGCTGTGATGCGTTACCGCCGCATTGAGAAAACGCAGGCGATGTGGGCGTCAGGGGTGACGCCTGTCTGACATAAATAGCCTAGCATGATTCGATTGGCGATGGATGTTGTTCAGATTTTACGCTTTGTGCGATAATTTCCCGTTGGGCGGCATCCGCTCACCTACGCTGGAAAGCCGTTAAATCAACGACTTTTGCATGTGCAATTCCCTTAAAACAGCATGAAAGATCACTATGCCGGTAATACGTTTGCCTGACGGCTCTGAACGACAGTTCGACGCCCCCCTCACCGTAGCTGCGGTTGCGCAAAGCATAGGCGCCGGCCTTGCGCGTGCCGCGCTGGCAGGCAAAGTGACATTGCCGGGGCAGGAGCCTCGCCTGGTCGATACATCATTCGAGATCACGGAGGATATCGACCTCGCCATCATTACCGACAAGGATGCGGATGGGCTTGAGGTCATACGCCACTCCACGGCGCACTTGCTGGCGTATGCCGTCAAGGAACTGTTCCCTGAAGCTCAGGTGACCATTGGGCCGGTCATCGACAATGGCTTTTACTATGATTTTTCCTACAAGCGTCCGTTTACTCCGGAAGACCTGGAAGCCATTGAAAAGAAAATGGCCGAGCTTGCCAAAAAGGATGAGCAGGTCACGCGTAAGGTATTGCCACGCGATGAAGCCGTGGCGTATTTCCAGTCCATAGGCGAAGCGTACAAGGCCGAAATCATCGCCTCCATCCCGGCTGACCAGGATGTGTCGCTCTATAGTGAGGGTAACTTCACCGACCTTTGCCGTGGCCCGCACGTGCCTTCCACCGGCAAGCTCAAGGCCTTCAAGCTAATGAAGGTGGCGGGCGCCTACTGGCGTGGCGACTCCAACAATGAAATGCTGCAACGCATTTACGGCACCGCCTGGGCTAAGAAAGAGGACCTTGAAGCCTATCTGCACATGCTGGAAGAGGCGGAAAAGCGCGACCATCGCAAACTGGGCAAGCAACTCGACTATTTCCACATGCAGGATGAAGCGCCCGGCATGGTGTTCTGGCATCCACGCGGCTGGAATCTGTGGCAGGAGGTCGAGCAATACATGCGCGGTCTGTTCCGCCAGTACGGCTATCAGGAAGTCAAAACCCCGACCATCATGGATCGCTCGCTGTGGGAGAAATCCGGTCACTGGCAAAATTACCGTGAAAACATGTTCACCACCTCCTCGGAAAACCGCGATTACGCGGTTAAGCCGATGAATTGCCCTGGCCATATCCAGATATTTAATAGTAGCTTGCATAGCTATCGCGATTTGCCATTGCGGCTGGCCGAATTTGGCTCCTGTCACCGCAACGAGCCTTCTGGCGCCTTGCATGGCTTAATGCGCGTGCGCGGTTTTACCCAGGACGATGCGCATATTTTCTGTACCGAAGATCAGGTAAAGCAGGAAGTGGCAGACTTTATTGTCATGCTCTATCAGGCATACAAGGATTTTGGGTTTAACGATGTGCTGGTCAAGCTCTCTACCCGTCCCGAAAAACGCGTAGGGTCGGACGAAAGCTGGGATAAGGCCGAAGCCTCATTGGCGGCGGCATTGCAGGAAAACAACCTGGCATTTGACCTGCAGCCAGGTGAAGGCGCGTTCTATGGTCCCAAGATCGAATTTACCCTGAAAGACAGCCTGGGCCGTCTCTGGCAATGCGGCACCATACAGCTGGATTTCAACCTGCCAGAGCGCCTGGGCGCAGAATATGTGGCGGAAGACAATAGCCGTAAGCACCCTGTGATGCTGCACCGTGCCATCGTCGGGTCCATGGAGCGCTTCCTGGGTATTTTGATTGAAAACTACGCAGGCGCCATGCCCACATGGCTCGCGCCGGTTCAGGCCATGGTGCTGAATATCACGGATAGCCAGTCGGCCTATGTGCAGGAAGTGGTTGCAGAACTCAGGAAAAACGGCTTCCGGGTCGATTCGGACTTGAGGAATGAGAAAATAACCTATAAAATTCGCGAACATAGCTTGCAGAAGCTGCCTTACCTGCTTGTGGCAGGTGACCGCGAAATGCAAAGCGGACAAGTGGCTGTGCGCACCCGCAAGGGTGAAGACCTTGGTTCCATGTCAGTGAGCGCGTTTATAGAGCGCCTCAAGGCGGACGTGGGTGCCAAGGTTTAAATTTATGCATGGCCGTTTAATGATTAATTTGGAGAATTTGCGATAGCTCAAGAAAAAGAAATACGAATCAACGGTGACATAACAGCACAACAGATTCGGTTGGTGGGGGTTGATGGCGAGCCGCTGGGTGTCATGAGTCTCAATGAGGCTTTTGCCAAAGCGGAAGAAGCGGATATTGATCTGGTTGAGATTGCGCCTCAGGCGCAGCCGCCAGTGTGTCGCTTGATGGATTACGGCAAATTCAAATATGCCGAAAGCAAGCGCCAGCATGAAGCTCGTCTCAAACAGAAACAGGTTCAGGTCAAGGAAGTCAAATTCCGGCCGGGTACGGACGAAGGCGATTACCAGGTTAAGCTGCGCAGCCTGATCCGTTTCTTGCAGGAGGGCGACAAGGCCAAGATTACCTTGCGTTTCCGTGGACGTGAAATCACCCACCAGGAACTTGGGCTCGCACTTTTGAAGCGTGTGGAAGCCGACTTGCAGGAGCATGCGGTAGTTGAGCAGTTCCCCAAGATGGAAGGCCGTCAGATGGTGATGGTGCTCGGTCCACACAAGAAGCAGAAGTAAGTGCATTAACTTCAGCCCGTTATTGCGTTATAATAGCGGGCTGTTTTGATGATGGCTGGTGCTGATAAGTGCCAGTATCAAGCAGCAAGAGGTAGCGACGCGGCTAAAGGCATGCCCGATCGCTCTTTTTTATTGTTCCTTCAGGAGAAAAAAATGCCAAAAATGAAAACCAAGAGTGGCGCCAAAAAGCGCTTCAAGTTCTTGGGTAATGGCAAGGTTAAGCGTACCCACTCGCACCTGCGCCACATCCTCACCAAGAAGACCACCAAGCAGAAGCGTAACCTGCGCGGCACGGCTATTATTTCCGCAACTGACGTCAAGCGCGTACGCGCCATGATGCCAACTCAATAAGGAGATAGAGCATGCCTAGAGTAAAACGTGGTGTCATCGCCCGCGCACGTCATAAAAAGGTTTTAGACGCTGCCAAGG
>DATMSO010000002.1:0-12426 GCA_035565335.1 Methylovorus sp. | reverse complement strand
TGGGCGCTGCATTTCATTGCTCAAAATATTGCTGACCAATTTCTGCCTGTATGACTGCGTGTACTGCGTTAACCGGGTCACGAGCAATGTGCCCCGTGCGCGCTTCAGTATTGATGAGGTGGTGCAGCTCACCCTGTCGTTTTATCGCCGAAACTATATCGAAGGCCTGTTTCTCAGCTCCGGCATTATCCAGAGCCCGGATTACACCATGGAACAGGTGGTGGAAGTGGCACGCATACTGCGGGAAGAGCATGATTTTCGCGGTTACATTCATCTGAAAACCATCCCCGATGCCAGCCCGGAATTGCTGGCGCGCGCCGGGCGGTATGCCGACCGGCTCAGCATCAACATTGAACTGCCGACGGCGGCAAGCCTGTCGACCCTGGCACCAGAAAAAGACGGCGTGGCGATTCGTGTTTCCATGGGCCGATTGCGCGAACGCATCGATGCGAGCAAAGATAAATCCCTGACGGGCAAACGGCCGCCGCGCTTTTCACCCGGAGGTCAAAGCACCCAGATGATCGTCGGGGCAGATGCTACGGATGACAGGACTATCCTGAATGCCAGCGCCGATCTCTATGGTCAGTATCGCTTGCGGCGCGTGTATTACTCGGCCTTCAGCCCCATCCCCGATGCCAGCCCGGTGCTGCCCCTGCAATCACCACCGCTGGTGCGCGAGCACAGGCTGTATCAGGCCGATTGGCTGATGCGGTTTTACGGGTTTGAGTCCCATGAAATCATTACCGGTGAGCAAGGCATGCTGGCTCTGGACATGGACCCGAAGACCGCCTGGGCTTTGCAGAATCGCGCCATGTTCCCGGTCGATATCAACCGGGCTCCCAAAGCTACCTTATTGCGGGTTCCCGGTCTGGGCGTACGTAATGTGCAGCGCATTCTGGCTGCACGCCGTGTCAGGGCTGTACGGCTGGATGATCTGGTGCGCATGCGGGCGCCGGTCAACCGCATGCTGCCGTTCATTCAACTGCCTGACCACCACCCCGGCGCCACGCTGGATGCAGCCAGCCTGCCTGCCCAGATGAAAGAAACGCCAGCCATGCCGCAGCAACTGGGATTATTCCTGTAGTCGATATGGAAACGCTTTATCTCCAGCATGAAACCGATATGGAAGGCTGGCGCGATGCAGCACGCCGCCTGATTCTGGCAGGCGTGGCCCCGCACGATGTGCACTGGTGTGTGCGGCCGACCGAGGAGTCCATCGTTCAGGGGGATATATTTGCCATGGCCTCCGTCAAGTCAGTACCTGACACGCAGGCGCCACCCGCCAAAGACGGCCAGCGGTTGATGGTGTCCAAGCAGTTTGTTGAGCTTGCGCGCATGGTTATTTTGCATGCTGCGACTGAGCGGTTCGGCTTGCTTTACCGGGTGCTCTGGCGTTGCCAGCGTGAGCGCGGATTGATGCGTCTGACGGGGGATGCCGATGTTGCCCGGCTGCATGCCATGGCAAAAGCGGTGGGGCGCGACAAGCACAAGATGAAAGCCTTTGTCCGTTTTCGTGAAACCGTTGTGGAAGGGCGGCCACGCTACCTGGCCTGGTTTGAGCCCGAACATCACATCATGGCGGCGATTGCGCCTTTCTTTATTGGCCGATTCACCAGCATGGATTGGACCATCATGAGCCCGCGCATGGGCATGCACTGGGATGGCAAAGCATTGCAGTTTTTGCCCGGCGGCATGCCGGAGGCCTTGCCCGAAGAGGATGCTAGTGAGGCGCTATGGCTGAGTTACTACCGGCATATTTTCAATCCGGCGCGGCTCAAGCTCAAGGCCATGCAAAAGGAAATGCCCAAGAAATACTGGCACAACCTGCCCGAAGCCGAGCTGATTGAAGAGCTGATTGCGGAGGCGGGCGCGCGTACCCAGGCCATGCTGGAAAGACCGCCTGAGGCGCCAAGGCGGAAAATTGTCGGCTACAAACGCAAGCCTGATTGACGGGGCTAAGGGATGTGTTCGGACAATAAAAAAGGGAGCCTGAGCTCCCTTTTTTGCATGGTGCATGCCACCATGAAATGCTGTGTATCGATTACTTGACGCGGTTTTTGTATTCCAGCGTACGGGTGTCGATTTCGATCTTGTCGCCGATGTCACAGAACAAAGGCACTGGCAGTTCAAAACCGGTGGAGATACGGGCTGGCTTCATGACCTTGCCGGAGGTGTCGCCCTTGACCGCTGGCTCGGTGTAGGTGATTTCGCGAACAACGGAGTTAGGCAGTTCAACGGAAATAGGCTTGCCGTTGTAGAACACCACTTCACATTGCATGCCGTCTTCCAGGAAGTTCAGGGCATCGGCCATGGTTTCGGCTTCGATTTCGTACTGGTTGTATTCGGTATCCATGAACACGTACATCGGGTCAGCAAAGTAGGAGTAGCTCACTTCCTTCTTTTCCAGCACGACAACATCAAACTTGTCATCGGCTTTGTAAACCGCTTCGCTCGGGGATTCGGTGAGCAGATTCTTGAATTTCATCTTGACCACGGAAGAGTTGCGGCCCGATTTGCTGTATTCGGCTTTGAGTACGACCATGGGATCGTTACCCACCATAAATACGTTGCCTACGCGAAGTTCCTGAGCTGTTTTCATGTGTTGTCCTGCGACCTTAAAAAGGGTGAAGTGTAAAAAGCCGCGAATTATACCCTAGATTATTGAAAATTTCTCACAAAAATCACCAGCTTGGCCGCAAGATCGTCTTGTGTGGCAAGGGCTTGCGCTTGCTGGATTGCATGCGGCTGAATGGCTGGCAGGGCATGTACCAGTGCTTGCCAGCTATCCTCGCTCAGGTGCAGCTGTGCCCATTGCCGGTGAAACGATGCCCATGTCTCTGCCGCACCCCCCACCAGGCGGGATAAATAACCTTGTAAAAAGGCCTCAAGCTTGATCAGGTGAGACTCTTCACTCTGAATATAAGGCTGCCAGATGAAGGGCTTGCCGGCCCAGATGGCGCGTATCCAGGTATCTTCTCCACGTACGAAGTTGAGGTCGCATGACCACAATAGCCGGTCATAATCGGCCTGGCTGAGAAATGGCAGGATGTGAACGTGTAATTGTCCCTGCAAGCGATGATCGCCGGCCTGCAGTTGCTCTGTGCCGAAAAACTGGCTGACCGGGCCAAGCAGGCTGCTTTCCGGGACCAGGCAAGCAACCGGCGTGCTGCCATTCGCCATGGCGCCAAGCAAAGCCGCCACGCTGGCTTGCGGGTAGGCGAATAGCGAAACACGCAGGGCGCCTTCAGGCAGGGCAAGCTTGCTTAATAGTGGCAGTGCCGGGGTAGGCGCGGCATCCCGGTGCTGCAACACGTTATGTTCACGCAATAGCCCGCCGGTGTTTTCGGTAAATCCGGGAAAGAAAAAGGTTTTCTTCAGAGGCAGTCTGGGGTGAGGCGAGGGCTGCAGATGGAACTCCTCCACCCAGCCTTCGGCGCTCAGGTATTCGAGGTTGATCCAGACCGGTTGGGTGGCCACCATCGCCTGCAGATAAGCTTCAGGCAGTTCGCAGCCAAAGGCTTCAATCACGACATCGGCAACCTTGCCAAATGGAACGTCTGGCGCCCAGTGGCTAACCGTTACACCCTCCAGCACCTGTTCCGGCAGGCGGGTATCCAGCGCTGGCAGCAGGCGTTGCGCGACCGGCAGCGCATCAACCCACAGCCGTACCTCCAGGGAATATTCGTGGGTCAGCTGCCGCGCCAGCCGCCAGCAGACACCGATGTCGCCATAGTTATCGACGATGCGGCAGAAAATATCCCAGCGTGGTCGCTTGCCTGTCATGTGGATGTCCGGTCTGCGCTCAGGCTTCTGGCGGGCTGTAGCGGATGTCGATGATTTCGTAGCTCTCTTCGCCGGCCGGGGTTTGCGCGCGCACCACATCGCCGACCTGCTTGCCCAGCATGGCGCGGGCGAGCGGCGAAATCCAGCTGATATAGCCGCGAGTCGGGTCCAGCTCGTTTTGCCCGACGATGCGGTAATGATGCTCAATGTCGCGCTCCAGCGAATAAAGCGATACCCAGGCGCCAAAGAATACCTTTTCCAGCGATTGCTGTTCTTTGGGGTCGACAATCACGGCGAGGTCCATGCTTTTCATCAGAAAACGCAGACGAGAGTCAATCTGGCGCAACCTTCTCTTGCCATAGATGTAGTCGCCATTTTCGCTGCGGTCGCCATTGCTTGCGGCCCAGGAGACATCGCTGACGACCTTGGGTCGCTCAACCTTGTAAAGCTGCTCGAATTCCGCCTTGAGGGTGGCATAGCCTTCCGGCGTAATGTAATTTTTCTGGTCTGCCATATCGCTTCGCGCCATCTGAGTGGCCTATATGTTAACCTTGAGTCCGGTAAATTGCCCATCTGATTCCATCGCGACATGCCTGATTCTCCCATCCTCATTCTTTGCTCCACGGCACGTCTTGCACGCAGTCTGCGCCTGCATCATGACCGCCGCCAGCATGCCAGCGGCGTATCCGCCTGGCAGCCATTGCCCACGCTGACGCTCAAGCAATGGCTGGATGATGTGACCGAACAGGCGATACTTAGTGGGGATGTTGCGATGTCTACCGCCCCACAGGGCGTGCTCAGCGAACTGCAGGAGCGCATGCTGTGGGAGCAGGTGATTGAAGAAGCGCTGGCGAACGACAGTGCCGCCGCCCTGTTTGATGTGCCCGGCATGGCGCAGGCCGCCATGGAGGCGCATCGCCTGATGTTTGAGTGGCAGTTGCAGATTCCGCCGGGCGGGCATACGGAAGAGTGTCGCCACTTTTTGCAATGGCGCGAGCATTTTGTGCAGCGCTGCCGCAAATCTGGCTGGCTTGAGCCGGTGCGCTATATGGCCTGGCAGCTGGATTGCCTGGAACGCGGCCAATGGCCGTTGCCTGCCAGCATCGCTTTTGCCGGATTTGACCGGCTGGGCCCGCAGGAGCAGCGCCTGCAAAGCTTGCTGCAGCAGCGCGGCGTGGCTGTGAGCACCTATGCCACCTTGCTGCCCCAGCCTGGAGATGCGCGGCATGCTGTGCTGGAAACCCAGGACGCCGAATGCCGCGCGGCAGTGGCCTGGCTGGCACAGCAGCTCAATGCCAAGCCACAAGCCCGACTGGGCCTGGTGGTGCCGGAGCTTGGCAAATTGCGCACCCGACTTGCCGCCTTGCTGGATGAAGTGCTGCATCCCGTCACCGTACGTCCCGGCATGGTAGAGGCCGATCGTGCCTACGATTTTTCATTGGGTTTGCCGCTGCATACGCAGCCAGTAGTGCACGCGGCGTTGGCGCTCTTGCGTATTTTCTGGCAGCAGCGCATTGAGCAGCAGGATTTCTCCGTGTTGCTGCTCAACCCTTACTGGTCAGCCAGCCTGGGCGAGGCCGATGCCCGCGCTCAGCTTGATAGCCGCATGCGGCAGTGGCTGCCGCAAACGGTCAGCATGATGCGCTTGCTGCGATTGATTGAACGCCTGCAGGAAGGCGAGACGCCACTGCCCATCAGCCAGTTACTGGCGCATTTGCAGGCAGGCTGGGCGGTGCGCGAGGCGCAGCCGCGGCGGCAATTGCCTTCGCTGTGGGCTGCTGCGTTTGAGCAATTGCTGGCGGCCTTGCAGTGGCCGGGCGAGCGCAGTATATCCAGCCATGAATTCCAGGCCCAGCGCGCTTTTTCGCGCAGTTTGCAAGCATTGGCGAGGCTGGATGTCTTTGGCGAAATGCTGAATGGCATGCAGGCCTTGCAGCGCCTGGGCGAGCTTTGCCGCGACCAGATATTTCAGCCGGAAGTCAGCGGCGATCCGCCCATCCAGGTCATGGGCATGCTGGAAGGCGCCGCCGCGCCGCTCGATGCGCTGTGGGTCATGGGCATGAATGACCATGTATGGCCACCGCCGCCGCGCCCCAATCCCCTTATTCCGGCAACGGTGCAGCGCGCCGCCGGTGTACCCAATGCCGACAGCGCTGTGCAGGCCGCCTTTGCCCGACTGCTGCATGGGCGCTTGTTGCATACCGCGCCTGTGGTCATGTTTTCCAGCGCCTTGAAGGAGGGTGAGCGGCAATTGCGCCCCAGCCCGATCCTGGCGGACATACCAGTGTTTGAGGGTGAACTGGCAAAAGCGCAGACCCTGGCGGAACAGCTGGCACATGGCGAACACGCCGCCCTGCAAGTGCTGGATGACCACATGGCGCCCGCCGTGGGCGAGGGCGAGCATGTGTCAGGCGGCACCGGTTTGCTTAAAGCGCAGGCCATCTGCCCGGCCTGGGCGTACTACCAGTATCGCCTCGGTGCGCGCGAGCTCAAGGCTCCGGTGAATGGCCTGGAACCTGCGGAGCGTGGCACGCTGGTGCACGGCGTATTGCAGCGTTTCTGGCAAGGGCGCGACCTGGCGTATCTGCAAGCTCTGGATGAACAAAGCCTGCAGGCGGCGCTGGCAGAAGCCGCACAATTGGCCTTGCAGGATTTTGCCGCCGAACGCGATGAAACCTTGTCCGCGGCTTTTTGCCAGCTGGAGCAGGAGCGCCTGATCAAGCTGGTCAGCGCCTGGCTCGCATTTGAAAAGACGCGTGACGTGGATTTCAGCGTAGTGCATTGCGAACGCGATACTAAAGTGATGATTGAAGGCGTCGAGATCCGGCTGGTGGTGGACCGCATTGATCGCTTGCCCGATGGCCGCGTGCTGATCATGGATTACAAGACCGGGCAAAAACCCGATATCCGCAATTGGGCGGAATCGCGCATCACCGAACCGCAGCTGCCGGTGTATGCCGCCTTCAGCCTGGATGATGGGGAAGTCGCCGCCGTCAGTTTTGCCATGGTGCGTACCGAGGAACATGCGTTTTCCGGTATTGCCGGAGAGGAAGTTCTGCCTGCCTTGCTGACCCTGGAGGATCGCAAGGCACGCGATATTTTCGATGAAGAACGTTTTGCCGACTGGCATACCTTGCTTGATCACTGGCGCACCAGCCTGCAAGCGATTGCCCGCGAGCTCAAATCCGGCGAGGCTGCCGTGCGGGTGAAAGACCCGCAGCAGCTGAGGTATTGCGAGGTCTTGCCTTTGCTGCGCCTGCCCGAGCGCCAATTGCAATTTGAGCGCCTGCAGGCCGATGCGCGTCGCCAGGAGGCTGGAAGTCTGCAACCCGCAAGTCTTCAAGCTAAAGTTGCGCCATGAGTCAATCGCACATGCAGGAAGATAATCTGTTTCAGCAAGCCTTGCTAGCGCAGGACGATGAAAGCCGTCGCCGCGCGCTGGAGCTGCAAAGCTTTATCGTTGAAGCGCCCGCTGGCGCAGGTAAGACCGAGCTGCTGACCCAGCGCTATCTCAAGCTGTTGACCACCGTGCGCGAGCCGGAAGAAATCATCGCCATTACCTTTACCAACAAGGCTGCAGCCGAAATGCGCGCGCGCATACTGGATAGCCTGATCGTGGCCGACAGCGGCATTCAACCGTCCCAGCCGCACAAGCAGATGACGTTTGCGCTGGGGCAGGCGGCCTTGCAGCATGCGGCGGAGCGGGCTTGGCATCTGCTGCAGAATCCGGCACGCCTGCGGATATTTACCATTGATTCGCTGAGTAGCCATCTGGCCCGGCAAATGCCGTTAATGAGCCGCTTTGGCGCGCAGCCTGCCGTGACAGAAGATGCCACGGCGTATTATCAGCTGGCAGCGGAACGCACGCTGGAGCTGGCGGACGGCAGTTCCGATGCTGTTACCCAGGCCCTGCGTTATGTGGATAACGATAGCGTGCGGCTGACGCAGTTGCTGGCGGACATGCTGGCCAAGCGTGACCAATGGCTGCCCTATGCCAACCGTGCCGATACACGCGAGCTGGCCGAGGCGGCTCTGGAGCATCTGATTTCGCAGGATATGCAGGATGCGCTGGCAGCATTCCCGGCGCGCCTGCAACAGGTGCTGATGCCGATTGCGCGCTATGCAGCTACTCATCTGCCATGCGAGGCGCCGATAGCCTTGCTGCGTGACTGGGAAACGCCCATGCCGCCGACGCCGCAGGCCTTGCCCATGTGGCTGGCCGCCTGCGAGCTGCTGCTCACCGGCCAGGACAGCTGGCGCAAAACCGTGAACGTCAATACCGGCTTCCCGGCGGTCCCCGAGTCCAAGCCATACAAGGAGCAATTGGCCGAGCTGATCGCGACCTTGCAGGCGACAGCGGGCGCCGATGCTGCGCTGTGCCGCTTGCGTAGCCTGCCGCAGTTGCGCGCCGGGGAAGAAAGCTGGCAGATCGTGTCTGCGCTGGCGCAGTTGCTCAATCTGGCCGTGGCCCAGCTCTGGTTTGTCTTTCAGGAAGCGCGCGAGGTGGATTTCGTTGAAATATCCCAGCGTGCGCTTCATGCGCTGGCGGATGATGCCGACGCTCCCAGCGATCTTGCCTTGCGCCTGGATTACCGCATTCAGCATCTGCTAGTCGATGAATTCCAGGATACCAGCCCGGGTCAGGTGCATCTGCTGCAGCGCCTGACGCGCGGCTGGGAAGCCGGCGATGGCCGCACGCTGTTTGCCGTGGGTGACCCCATGCAATCGATTTACCGTTTCCGCAAGGCCAATGTCGGCCTGTTTCTGGAGGTGGCGCGCGAAGGCATAGGCGACATCCACCTCACCTCATTGCAGCTGTGCAGGAACAATCGCTCCTGTCCGCCGGTGGTGGACTGGATCAACCATGCCTTCGCCCAGGTATTCCCGCGGCAAGACAGTATCGCCCGTGGTGCCATACGCTATCGCCCTTTTGTCGCCACACGGGCGGACGAGGCCGATACCGGTGTTGTCATGCATCCCTTGATCACGTATTCGGATGAAAGCGGCGAGCAATTGCGCCTGCGCGAAGCCGCGCTGATGGTGCAGCTGATCCGCGAAGAGTGGTCAGTAAATCCGCAACGGCGTATTGCCGTACTGGTGCGGGCACGCAGCCATCTGGAGCACTTGGTCGCCGACATTCGCCGCCATCATCGCGACATCCGTTTTCAGGCGGTGGAAATCGAAGCGCTGGCGGGACGGCAAATTATTCAGGACCTGCTGGCCCTTACGCATGCCCTGCATCATCGCGCAGACCGGGTGAACTGGCTGGCGATTTTGCGTGCGCCCTGGTGCGGACTGACGCTGGCCGATCTGCATGTGCTGGCTGCGAGTGATCAGCGGAGCACGGTCTGGCGCCTGTTGCAGCAGGATGCGCGACTTGGCGCCATGAGTGAAGATGGCCGGCAGCGTGCGCTGCACGTGCGCGGTATTTTGCAGGAAGTGCTGGCCCAGCAAGGCCGTCTGCCGGTGAGTCGCTGGCTGCATAGTGCGTGGCTGATGCTGGGCGGCCCATGGTGTTTGTGGGAATCCGGCGATGTGCAGGATGTGCAGGCCTTTTTTGCCCTGGTCGACAAGCTGGATAATCAGGGCCAATTTACCCCGGTACGCCTGGCGGAAGAGGTGGAGAAGCTCTATGCCGCTGCCGATGAAGAGGCGGATGGCCGCCTGCAGTTGATGACCATCCACAAATCCAAGGGCCTGGAGTTTGATACCGTGATATTGCCCGGTCTGGAGCGCAAAACCGGCAATCAGGATAGCCCCTTGCTGCTGTGGGAAGAAGTGGCCATGGCGGATGAAGAACAGGGCAGCCGTGTTGAGCTTGTGGCGGCGCCTTTCGTGCCTAAGGGCGCCAGGCTGGACGACGGCCCTACGCCCTATGATTATCTGCGGCTGCTGGAAAAGGAACGGGCGGAACACGAAGATGCCCGTGTGCTGTATGTGGCGGCAACCCGCACCGAGCGCCGCCTGCACCTGATTGCCACGGCCTCTATCAACGCCAAGGGCGAGCCGCGCCCGGCCGCCGGCAGCTTTTTGCAATTGCTGTGGCCGCAAGTGGCGGTGCAGTTTGCGGAGGCTTTGGCGGCCGAGCAGGGGGTCTCCTCCGGGTTGGCGGCAGAAGAAGCCTCGCTTGCCGATTTTGTACCGCCGTTGGTCCGCTTGCAGCAACCGGAGATGCCCGCCGTTCTGCAAACTGCCACGCCGTTTACTCCATTATGGAATCCGGGAGAGGCCAGCGAGTCACTCAGCCTCGCCGCCAGCCTGGAGGCAGATATTGGCACGCTGGCACACCGCTATCTGGAGCTGATTGCACGCCAGGGTTTGCCTGCCTGGGATGAGTTGCGCATAGAGCAATCTCAATTTGCCATGCGGCGCTGGTTGCAGCAGCAGGGCCATGCGGAAAAACAGGCACAGGATGCCGCCGTGGTGGTGGTGCAATTGTTATTGACCACGCTGCGCAGTGCCGATGGGCAATGGGTATTGCAAGCCCGTGAGGGCGCGGATGCCGAGGTGGCCTGGAGTTATGCCGATGCCGGTGAGCTGAAACGCTATGTGGTCGACCGGACGTTTATGGAAAAAGGCGTGCGCTGGATTATTGATTACAAATCGGTGGCCTTGCCCGCGACGATATCGGAAGATCAGCTAAGAGTGCAGGTGGAGCGTTATCGCCTGCAGCTGGATAACTACGCGCGGCTGTTTGCGGATCAGGGCATGGTGGTGCGTAAGGCGATTCTGTTCCTGGCGCTGGGCCGGCTGGTGGAACTGAGTGCGCCCGATCAACTGTTTTAGAAAGACTGTGGGCATTTCGCCTGGCCAGGCGGGGATTCCGCTTTTATGACCTGGCTTTTGCAGCCATTTAAACATGCCGCCGTTCAGCGTGTGAAAGATGCGTGCACACGTTGAACGGCATAAGGATCCAGGCTTAATCGTGATGCGTGTGGCCGCGCTTCACTGCCTTAAAATGGCGACGCACATACCACACCAGAAAGATCACCCCGGCGATGACCAGCACGATATGGAATTCGTGGAAATACACCTTGAGCTGATCCCAGTGCTGACCAAACTTCATGCCGGCATAGGCCAGCAGACCGCACCAGAGTACCGAGCCGGTAAAGGTGTAGAAAATGAATTTGCCCATGTTCATGCGGGCAATCCCCGCGGGGAAGGCAATGAATGTGCGCACCGCCGGCAGCAGGCGACCAATGAAAATGGTGATTTCACCATGCTTTTCAAACCAGCGGTCAGCCAGGGCCAGATCATGGTGCGAAATCAATAACCACTTGCCATATTTGTGCACCAGAGGCCGGCCGCCGTACATGCCCAGATAATAGGCGGGGATGGAGCCAATCACGCAGCCCACCGCGCCCGCCAGCGCAACACCCCATAAGGTCAGTTCACCGGTGTACACCAGATAGCCCGCAAACGGCATGATGATCTCGGAAGGTAGCGGAATGCAGGCGGATTCAATCGCCATTAGCAATGCCACGCCGCCGTAGCCCAGGGTTGAAATGACCATAATGATCCATGTAGCCACCATGGCAATCAGTTTTTCAAGCATCGTGTGAGAGCCTTAACATCGTTTTAAAAAGATAGCCCGTATCATACCGGTATCGCGTGTATGGATTATGCATAAAATTTACCAATCAATCCTGGCTTGGTAATTGCTTTTCCATCATCAAATGCATGGATTCGGTATTTACTCGGGGAGCAAAAAATGAAGTTGTTAAGTATGGTGTTGATAACCGCTGCAATGTTTACACAGCATGCCGTGGCCGATACAGTCGATCTCGGCGTCGCAAGCAACTATAACGTGTTTGTGTTTGATAGCTACAAAAGCACCGGCTGGAGCTCGATTGGCGGCGCTCTGGCGGTCGGTGGCAATGCCGACATCAGCAATTCCAGCATCAGCAATTCTGCCAACAATCCTTATGGTCTGGTCGTCGGCGGCAACCTCACCAAATCCTATGGTGGGGTCAATGGCACTACATGGGTAGGCGGTGCGGTCAACAAGCCCCAATGGGATTACTACAACAATTATTCCAGCGGTGCTGCCCCCATCGATTTCACCGCTGCCAAAACATCGTTTTCCACCTTATCCGACAAACTGGCTGCCACCGCATCCACTGGCACCGTCAGTTACAGCTATGGCAGCACCGGCAATCTCACCGGCACCGGATCCAGCGTGGAGTTCTTCTCCGTCAATGCCAGCGATCTGACCAATATCTCCAATTGGAGTTTTGCCAATGTGCTGGCCAACGCCACCCTGATTATCAACGTCTCCGGCAGCAGCGCCAGCCTGACCGGTGGCTGGTCAGGCTTCAGTAGCTACAACGTACTGTTCAACTTTTACGACGCCACCACCGTCAACCTTAGCAACATTAGTTTTGCCGCCAGCATACTCGCCACCGATGCCACCATCACCGGCAGTGGCGGCAGCTTCAGCGGCACGGCAATCGCCAACAGCTGGAGCAATTCTCTGACCGTCACCAACCGCGCATTTTCAGGCTTTGAAATGGCAAATCCCTCGGTCAGCACGGTTCCCGAGCCTAATGCTCTGATTCTTCTGATCATGGGAATCTTGATGATTCTGGGCTACAGGCAGTTTAAAAACAGACTGTAAATCCCCCGTCTTGAGTAGCTGAAAAC
>DATMSO010000001.1:0-18524 GCA_035565335.1 Methylovorus sp. | reverse complement strand
CGCTTCTGCCGTGGGGGTGGGCAGGTGGACAATCGGGCCCACCTTGGCCGCATGCTGATGCAACAAGGGTTGATACCAGCGTCGCGTGCTGATCCTGCTGACGGCGCATAGCTGCTCAAGCTTGCTGCGACGCCCACTGCTCCCCAGCCGCACGCTGAATGTCGTGGGAGCGGCGGGAGCGGGCCCCTGTTGCCAGATCAATGCATCGCCACACGCTTGTTGCAGGGTTTCCCGGTATTGCAGAAACACGGCATGCCGCAGGTCCGCCTGGGCTTGCCAGCTATTCAGGCTGGCCAGTCCGACTGCTGCGTGATATTCGGATAGTTTGGCATTGGTGCCGGCGTAACTGAGGTGCCCCACCGGATGATCCGTATCCGGACTGAGGTTAATGCCGAAATTGCTCAATTCCTTGATCATGCGGCGCTGACCGGATTGGCCCGTCACCACAAAGCCACCTTCCCCTGCCGCCAGCGATTTAGTGGCATGCATGCTGAAAACGACTGGAATATCCACCGCCTCTACCCATTGTGAGCCATAGGCCGCTGCCGCATCGATTATCACCCTTACGCCGTGGCGCTGCTGCCATGCACTCCAGGCTCGCGTGTCCTGCGCCTGGCCGAAGGTCGCCACCGCAATGACGGCCTGGCAATCGCTTTCCCGCATGCAGTCGTCCGCAATGTCTGGGGTCAATAACCAGTTGTCCGGATCAATATCGCAAATCACCGGCAGATGACCCGCGCGCAAAATGGCGGTCAAGCTGGCGACAAAGGTGAGCGCCGGAACCAGCACGCGCGATCCCGGCGGCAGCTCCAGGCTGCTTAACGCCAGCTCAAGCCCGGCCGTTGCACTGCTGACTGTCACCACTTCAAGCGGCAATGATGACTGGGCGGTATATTGTGCTGCCAGCCTTTGTTCGAGTTCTTGTACCAGCGGACCAAAATTGGAGTAGTGACGGCTAAGGTCTATCCTGTCCAGATACGGTTCCAGCGCCCGTCGGTCGGGCAGTTGGGGAACCAGTAATGGGATGCCTTGAGGATGAGACATGCTTATCCTTTGGCTATGCTGCCACTGTGAATGGTGCCGGCGCGCAGGGCCGCCATTTTTTCTTCCTGGGCGGGCGTGGCTGCCTGGAAGTCCTGAAACAGGTTTTCGCCCAGCAGGTAATTATGCCAAAGTCGGCGATAAGCCGTTTCCAGCTCGGTGCAGCGCGTCGGGTAATCCATCAGCACGCTGCCCAGCATGCGTTCGCGTATCACCTTGCGCATGGAGGCGATCTGCTCCGGCTGTTCCAGCAGCTTCAGGATGATATCGATATAGTCGTCCTCATTCTGGGCGATCCATTCGCTGAACCCCAATCCGGTCAAGGTACATGCAGTGGCCGATGAAACAGCTTCGTCGGCATCCAGCGTTACTACGGGCAGCCCCATCCACAATGTATGCAGGGTGGTGGTGCCGCCGGACACCGGTGAGGTATCGAGCGCCACATCCACTAGGCTGCCGCGCTCCATGAATTCATCCAGCGGCACCATGGGCGAGACGATAATGCGGTCAAGCGGCATATCCAGTTCCACCAGCCGCGGTTCGATGGTGTGGATGGCGTCGTCTATGCTGTTTTCCTGCACATGCAACAGCAGCTGAACGTCGGTACGTCGCTCCATGATGCGTTTCCACAGCCGCAGCATGTCATCGGTAACTTTGCGCGAACTATTAAGGCAGCCTATGGTGGGCGGGTTGCCCTGCAGCATGGGCGTGGTTTCCACCAAGGGTGCATGGGCGGGCGGGATATAGCTGGCCATACATGCCAGGCGGTAGAGTTTTTCCAGATAATAGGGCTCATGCCCGATGGGGTCGGCACTGTAATCGGTGAGGCGGTAATCCATGGTCTGCATGCCCAGCGTGCCGCCCATATAGCCCAGCCAGGTGACCTGGACCGGCGCGGCGCGGCGGGCAAAGACATAAAGACGATGACCGTAGGTGTGGCCGGAGAGGTCTACCAGCACATCAATCTGCTGCGATCTGATGAGCTTGAACAGCGCATCGTCGTCCATTCTGGAAGCATCATGCCAGTGCGGCACCAGCGATTTCAGGTGTGCGGTGGTGTCATCTTCCTGCATAGCGGTGGAAAACACATGCACTTCCACCTGGGCCGGGTCGTGGTGGCGGAATACCGGTTCCATGAAAAAGGCGATGGCGTGATCGCGCATGTCGCCGGAGACATAGCCTATTTTCAGCACGCGATCAGGGTTACGGTTATTCAGCAATGGCGGGCTCTGGCGCCCCAGCGGATCGGCAAAGCGCTGGCCCCACGCCTGGTAAAGCGCGCGTTTGCGCAAGGGGTCGGGCTGGCTGATGGAGTGAATATTGGCGCGGTCTATCGCATAAGTGGCGTTATCCGGCTGCATGTCCACTGCCTGATCGATAAAGGCGCGTGCTTCATCCAGCTTGCCGAGGTAGAAATACGAAATGGCCAGGCCGTAAATGGCCTCCACATTGTGCGGATCCATGCCCAGTACAAACTCCATGGTCTCGCGTGCTTGCTGGTATTTCATGGTGCGCAGGAAAATTTTGCCTATGCGTACCCAGGTCGGCACCTGGTTACCATCCAGCGAAAGCGAAGCGGTGTATTTGCTCAGCGCCTCAAAATAATCCTGTCTCGCTTCAGCGTTGAGCGCTTCCTGAAATAAGGCGGCAGACTTGGAAGAGGGCGGTTGAGACACGTTGATGTTGGGCCTTGGTCTGTTGTCGTGGTGAAGCGTTCGATGCGCTCCAACTCTGGCGAAGACTATATCCTAGGGGATATAGCGTCAAGCCAATTACTCGTGTAATGCATTTGCTATTCTGCGCCAGCTTAATTGAAAAACCACGTCGCCAAACCCGGCAGCAATCGTCTAAAAGTGTGCTTATTCAAGCGATCGCTTAGTCGCTGATGCGCTTGTGCTTGATTTGCTAATTGCCCATGAACCTACGTAAAATAGCGTTTCTTCGCGGTTTTTTAAACCGCGCTCCCCTATCCCGGTTTTTCTAAAGAGTAGGCTGTCATTCAATTGATTCATCTGACAATCAACGGTAATTCGCGGCAATTCGATGTGGCTACCCTGACGGTGGCCGAGCTGGTGCAAACCCTGGGCCTTACTGGTAAGCGTCTGGCGATGGAGCGTAATGGCGATATCGTGCCGCGCGGCCTGTTTGCCGAAACTGCCCTGAAAGATGGGGATAAACTTGAAATCGTAGGCGCTGTAGGAGGCGGTTAACGCGTTATGGATACACTGAATATTGCCGGCAAGTCTTATCAGTCACGGCTGCTGGTGGGCACAGGCAAGTACAAGGACTTTACCGAGACCCGCGCGGCGATTGATGCCAGCGGTGCCGAAATCATTACCGTGGCCATCCGTCGTACCAATATTGGCCAGCACGCCGGCGAGCCTTCTTTGCTGGAATACCTGCCTCCCGAGGAGTTTACTTACCTGCCCAATACGGCAGGTTGTTACTCTGCGGACGATGCGGTGCGTACCTTGCGCCTGGCGCGCGAGCTGCTGGATGGCCACAAGCTGGTCAAGCTGGAGGTGCTGGGCGATCCCACCACCTTGTATCCCAATGTCGTAGAAACGCTCAAGGCTGCCGAGACCCTGGTAAAAGAGGGTTTTGATGTCATGGTGTACACCTCGGATGACCCGATTATCGCCAAACAACTGGAAGAGATCGGCTGCTGCGCCGTCATGCCACTCGCATCGCTGATAGGCTCCGGCATGGGTATCCTCAACCCCTGGAATCTGCAGATCATCATTGAAAACGCCAAGGTGCCGGTGCTGGTGGATGCCGGCGTGGGTACGGCGTCGGATGCCGCCATTGCCATGGAGCTCGGTTGCCAAGGCATCCTGATGAACACGGCGATTGCCGGTGCGCACAACCCGGTACTGATGGCCAGCGCCATGAAAAAAGCGGTGGAAGCCGGCCGTGAAGCCTATCTGGCTGGTCGCATGCCGAAAAAACTGTATTCGGCAACGCCCAGCTCCCCCACCACCGGCATGATTGGATAAGCGTGGAGTCATCGCGTCGTTACCAGTTTTCCGTTAGCGTGGTGAGCGCCTACTTGCCTGATCAGTCCGACGAGGCCGAGCCGCGCTACGCGTTCGCCTATACGGTGACTATCATCAATACCGGTACCGAAACCGCGCAACTGATCAGTCGGCACTGGGTCATTACCGATGCCGATGAGTCTGTGCAGGAAGTCCGTGGTCCCGGCGTGGTGGGCGAGCAGCCCACATTGAAGCCGGGCCAGCAATTCCAGTACACCAGCGGCACCGTGCTGCGTACTTCCGTCGGTTTCATGCGCGGTAGTTATCAGCTGGTGGCGGAAGACGGTACCGCCTTCGAGGCGGAGATTCCCGCCTTTACCCTCTCGACGCCTCGCGTTCTGCATTAAGGTTCACGCATGCATGCTCGTTTGATCGTTTTACTGGCTTTATTGCTCGCTGCCTGTGGCAGTCAGCCGCAAAAGCCCACCCAGCCTAGCTCCAAGCCCACATGTGATTGCCCTGCATTGCCTATTCCGTTGCCGGAGGAGCCTAAGCCTGCCCCGGAAAAACCCACCGCGCCTAAGATTCCCGATTACGGTCTGCTCAAGCCGGCGAGCTGGGATGCATTGAGTACGCTGGACCAGGATAATCTCATGCAGGCCTGGCCCGCCTGGCTGCAAAGCTGCTCCACCCTGAAAACCCGTCAGCCCTGGCAGGCTGCCTGCGCCGCCGCCCAGAACATGGTGAATCCGGACCAGGCCAGCATCCGCAGTTACCTGCAAAGCTATTTTGATGTTTACCAGACCACCAATGTCGATGGCACCGACGAAGGCCTGATTACCGGTTATTACCAGCCGCTACTGCGCGGCAGCCGCCTGCCGACCGCCGCGTATCGTTTTCCGCTTTACAGCCGCCCCGATGACCTGATTACTGTAGAGCTGACCAGCCTGTTCCCCGAGCTTGCTAACAAGCGGGTGCGCGGGCGTGTGGTGGGCACCAAGCTGATTCCCTACTATGACCGGGGCGAGATTGAAGCGCCGCAAGGCCCGCTGAAAGGCCGCGAGCTGTTTTGGGTGGATGACATCGTTGAGCTGTTTTTCCTGCAGATTCAGGGTTCTGGGGTGATACGTCTGGATAACGGCGAGCAGGTGCATGTCGGCTATGCGGACCAGAATGGTTTTCCCTACCAGTCCATCGGCAAGCTGCTGATACAGCGCGGGGAGCTGACCGCTGACAAAGCCTCGATGCAGGGCATCAAAAACTGGGCGAGCAATAATCCCGACAAGCTGCGCGAACTGCTCAACAGCAACCCCAGCTATGTGTTTTTCCGTGAACTGCCTGCTGGCTTGCCGGGCCCCTTAGGCGCATTGGGTGTGCCTATTCTGGCCGAACGGGCAGTGGCAATCGACCCGCGCTTTGTACCATTGGGGGCGCCGGTCTTTCTCTCCACCACTTTCCCTAATAGCAACAAACCGCTGAATCGCCTGATGATGGCGCAGGATACCGGGGGGGCCATCAAAGGCGGCGTGCGCGCTGACTTCTTCTGGGGAGCTGGTAACGATGCCGGTCGGCAAGCGGGCGCCATGAAGCAGCGTGGCAGAATCTGGGTATTGCTGCCGCATAATTTCCCTTTGCCAGCCGCAACTCCCGCGCCTTGATCCGCTGGGAATAAGCCAAAAAAAGCCGCTTCAATGAGCGGCTTTCTTTGTTTGAAGCTCTTTAAGCCGCCCAGGCGTAAGCATCCATCGCCAGAAAACCGTAAGTATGCTCAGGCTGGTAGCGTACCGCCGGGCCGCGGGCTGCGCCCAGTGCCACAAACAGCGGCAGGATGTGATCTTCTTCCGGATGGGCCAGTACGCCATTGATCGACTGCGAACGGTAATTCAGCAGCGCCTCGTCGTTCTTGTCGACAATTTTCTCGCCTATCCAGTTGGCAAATTCCGTTACATACGCCAGCGAGCTGGTGGTGCGCTGCACTTCAAACAGGTGACGCAGGTTATGCGTAATCGCCCCCGAGCACAGCAGCATCACGCCACTATCCTGTAGCGAAGCCAGGGCCTGCCCCATGCGGTAATGGCTGGCCGGGTCGCGCTGACCCTGGATCGAAAGCTGGGTTACCGGAATGTCGGCATCGGGATACATCAGCATTAGCGGTACCCAGGCGCCATGGTCCAGCCCGCGTTTTGGGTCGCGCTGGATATTAAATTGTGCAGCGGCCAGCAGTTCCACTACTTTTTCCGCCAGCGCCGGGCAGCCGGGAGCCGGATACTGCATGTCATACATGGCTTTGGGAAAGCCGCTGAAGTCATGCAAGGTCTCCGGCTGCTGGACAAAACTGACACGTGGTTCTGGCGTATCCCAATGCGCAGATATCACCAGAATCGCCCGGGGACGCGGCAATGACAACCCCAGCTGATGCAACATCTCGCCGGTTTTGCCAGGCTCCATCGCCAGCGTGGGCGCGCCATGTGAAATAAAAAGCGTGGTCATGACCGTATCCTGCTGGGCGTATTCAAAAAAGCCAGGGCTTACTTGCGATTATCGAGGCTGAATCCACCGGCGCCATACGCCACAATCAGCAACAAGCCGCCAATAATGGTGAAGTTTTTCATGAACATCACCAGCTGGATCTGGTTGCTGAAATCGGTATGGAACAGGCAGGCTGCTGCCAGCGTGAAGATGGCGATACCTGCCGCTGCAAGCTTGGCCTTGAAACCCAGCAGCAAGGCCAGCCCCAGGCCAAGTTCCACGATGAGGGCGATGGCATAGGCAACTTCAGGAAAAGGTACACCGACACTGCTAATGTAGCCTATGGTCGCATCAGGCGCAGCGACTTTCCCCAGGCCGCTAATGATGAAAATCAGTGAAAGCAGTACTCTGCCGGCAAAGGTGAGCCAACGGTTGCTAGGGTTCATGCTTAAGTCTCCTGAGTTAAGGGCTGCTCAGGCATTTTAGCGGCAAAGCGGAGATGGGGGGAGAGTCGGGCGAGAATGGGGAGATTTTCCTAGTGCCTGGCTTGAGGGGCGCGCCGGTTAACTTCTTTTGGCGGCAGTGTGATTCGTACAAATAAAAACGGGAGCACCTGGCTCCCGTTCATGTGATTGCAACGTTAATATTAACGATTGCAAACGTACATGGTCACTTCAAAACCGAAACGCATTTCGGTAGCTTCTGGCTTGGTCCACATGGTCGTTTCTCCTTTGGTTGAGTTTGCGTCCGATGCACTCACATGCTTCTAACGTGAGACAGACTCTACGCTCAACAGCAAACGACATGCATTGTGTTAGTCATGAAATGCAGCTCATGATTTTCATGAGAATCAGGCTCAAGTCAGAGATCTGAAAGTCAGAATTTAGTAACCTTTATTCTTGTCTGCCGAATTTTCCAGCGCTTCTCCGCCCTTTTGTATGTCTTTGCCAGCGCCGCTCATGGTGTTGCAGGCGGTCAGCAGCATGAAGGTACAGAGGCAGAGGATGCTTACGATCTTGTTTTTCATGGTCTATTCTCCAGTCACAGGTTTAGGGTATATATACCCGCCCAATGTAACGGGACCTCTGCTGTTCAACATTCAGTGCCCGGCTGAAATCACTGTCAGAAAGCACCTACTTTTTCTGTCCCAGCCGCTGCGCGGCCAATACCCCAATTGCCAGGAACACCACCAGGCCGACCGCGACCGTGGACTGAATAACCGGCATGCCTTCTTTTTCCAGCACGGTATACAGGCCGACCATCAATAGCATGCAGATGTTTTCAAACAGGTTCTGCACGGCAATGGCATGTCCCGCACCAACGCTGGCGTGACCACGTTCCTGCAGCAAGGCATTCAGCGGCACGACATAAAATCCGCCGCACGCGCCAATGAGCACCAGGGCGGCGATGGCCAGGTAGATATTGGAGAGAAAGGCAAAAACCATGATCAACAAGCCGATCAGCACTCCGGCAGGCAAGGCACGGTTTACCGAATGCAGTTGCACATAACGCGCCGCGGCAAACGCACCCAGCGCGATGCCAATAGCGACGCCGCCACTGAGATTAGCCGGCGTGCTGAGGTCGGTAATGCCCAGCGCCACTGGTACCCATGCCACCAGCAGAAAGCGCAAAGTGCTGCCTGCGCCCCAGAAGATGCTGGTGCCGATGAGCGAGAAGCGTGCCTCCGGGTTTTTAAGCAAGGTACGGGTCGCCAGAACAAAATCCCTGACCAATGCCGGCAAGGACACCTGCTGTAGTACGTGAGCGGCTGGCAGACGCGGAATGAAGACATTTGTGACTGCGGCGAGCAGATAGGCGCCAGCAATGGCGGCCAGAGCACCGGTGACGGAATGGTCTGCCAGCATGCCTCCCAATACCGCCCCCAGCAAGATGGCAACGATGGTCGAACCTTCCATCATGCTATTGGCTTTTACCAGCTGATGCGGCCCGACCAGCTCACTGAGAATGCCGTATTTAGCAGGGGAATACGCCGCAGCACCCAGGCCGACCATGCCATACGCCAGCAAGGGGTGCAGCCCGCACAGCATGGCCGCCGCCCCGATGAACTTCATGCCGTTGGCGATCAGCATCACCCGGCCTTTGGGCAGGGTATCGGCCAGTGGGCCGACAAAAGGTGCGAGCACGATAAAAGCCACTACAAAAAATTCCTGCAGCAAGGGCAGTTGCCAGCCGGGTGCGGATTGCGATTTAAGTAGCGCAATGGCAGCGAACAGCAAGGCATTGTCTGCCAGGGCGGAAATAAACTGCGCGATAAGAACGGCGGTCATGCCGCGGGCAGGAATCGCCGGTGAGGCGGATGAGGTGTGCATGCAAACTCCCTGTATTTTTTGTGTTGAGCCTGAAATAGTGATCGGTGCTGGGGCCAGTATGCTAAGTAAGCATGACAAATGATGCGTCGCATCTCCGACGGCAAAATCCAATGCTCTGGTTCATGCTTCTGCCGCCATAGTGCGTAGCGTGACATAGTCGGTTTTGCCGGTTCCCAGTACCGGCAATGTTTCCAGCGTGACGATTTTTTTCGGCACCGCCAGATCCGGACTTCCCAGCTTGCGGGCGGCTGCTTGCAGCATATCCCGGCTTAAGCCCGCATCGGTGCTGAACAGCACGATGGTTTCCCCGCGTTGCGTGTCCGGCTGGGTGCTGGCCGCATGCTGATGCTCAGGCGAGGCGGCATGTGCGACGGCTTCCACGGTTTCGAGCGAAACCATTTCCCCGGCTATTTTGGCAAAGCGTTTTACACGGCCCAGTATGCGAATGAAGCCCTGGGCATCGATATCCACCACATCGCCCGTGTCATACCAGCCATCGGCGGGTGCCTGCAATATGCCGGGCTGGTCATACAGGTAATACCCCATCATCACATTGGGGCCACGTACCAGTAAGCGCCCGCCTTTTTCGATGCCGGGGATGCTTTCCAGTCGCGTTTCCATGCCGGGCAGCAGGCGGCCCACGCTGCCGGTCTGGTTGGCCATGGGTGTGTTCACCGCCAGCACCGGCGCGCATTCGGTGGCGCCGTAGCCTTCCAGAATACGGATGCCGAATTTCTCGGCCCACGCCTTGCGCACTTCTTCATTCAGCTTTTCGGCGCCGGCGACCACGTAGCGCAAACGGTAGAAATCGTATGGATGGGCGAATTTGGCATAGTTGCCAAGGAAAGTGCTGGTGCCGAAGAGTACGGTACAGCCACGGTCATAAATCACTTCGGGGATGACGCGGTAATGCAAAGGTGATGGATAAACGAACAACTTGCTGCCGGTCACCAGCGGCATGATGGCGCCGCAGGTAAAGCCAAAGGCATGGAACAGCGGCAAGGCCATCATGAATTTATCGGCCGGCGAAAAATCGATAATCGCGGCAATCTGCGCAATATTGGACAGGATGCTGTGATGGGAATGCACCACACCCTTGGGTTTACCTTCCGAACCCGACGTGAACAGCACCACGGCAGGGTCGTGCGGGTTGGCGCGGGCAACGGCGAGTTGCGGCCACCAGAGCGCAAAGCCCATCAGCCACAGCTTGTCGGCCAGGCGCAGGCTGGGCAGCAAGTCTTCCAGGTAAACGAGCTGGACGTTATTCAACCCGGCTACGGTTTCTTCCAGTTTGGCGGCCGCAATGAATTTGCGCGAAGAGATCACCGTGCGGATATTGCCGGCGATGAGCGCATTCTGCAGCCCGGCACTGCCCGCCGTGTAATTCAGCATGGCGGGAACGCGCTTGAACGCGCTCATGCCGAAAATGAGGCAGATGGTATTGGTCACGTTGGGCATCAATACGCCCACGGTTTCGCCTGGGCGGGTGATCTTGGCGCTAAGTCGCCCCAGCGCCAGGCTCTTTTTCAGGATGTCGCCGTACGATTCTTCGATCTGCTGCATGTCTTCCACCAGCCGGGTGCGGCGACCGTGAATGGCAATCGCATCCAGCAGCGAGCCAAACAGCGTTTTTACCGGGCGGGACTTGAACAGCATATCCTGCATGATGTCGCGCATGCCTTCTCCCGCCAGCTTGCGGCGTGCTCTGGCATTGTCGGCTTCCGGCATGGGCAGCTGCGTGGTGGGCAAAATCGTCAGCGATACCTTGGGAAACAGTTCACGTGGATAATTTCCGCCCGAAAGGCGGCTGAAATAACTGCGCGCAGCGCCATCCACCCGCACCGGCAAGATGGTGGCGCCGGTTTTGGCGGCAACGAAGCCGGGACCGTCATATACTTTCATGAGGCTGCCTGTGAGCGTGATGCGGCCCTCGGGGAAGATCACCACATTCTCGCCGGCTTCCAGCAAGCGGATGATTTTTTTCATCGCCAGCGGATTGCTGGGGTCGACAGCCAGATGCGGCACCATGCGCAATACCAGGCGGAACAAGGGGTTGTGCAATACGCTGGTGTGCACCACAAAGGTGGCGCGCAAAGGCAAAAACAAGCCAAGCAGCAAACCATCCAGAAACGATTCGTGGTTAGCCACGATCAGCAGTTTGTGCTGATTCTCGGGGCCAGATGGCAGATGTTGTCTACCCCTTACTTCCACGCGAAACAGCAATCCGCATAACAGTTTCAATCCCTTGGCGAGCATGCAATTTCCCTTCTGATATCTTTAGATAGTAGTCTCGATGTAAGACAGCACGCTCGCAAGCGCCTCCGTCATCCTCGATTTATTGATACGAAAAAACACTTCCTTGCCGATTTTCTCGCTTTGCAGAGCGCCTGCTTCGCGCAATACCCGCAGATGGTGACTGACCGCAGTACGGCTTAAGGTAGAGGCGGCCACGATTTCACCGATATTCAGGCGTTCATCCGGCTCAAACGCCAGCAGAATGCGCTGGCGCTGCTCGTCGCCTAATGCGATAAACAGTTTGGAGGTATCCGCCCATTCGGACGGAATCTGCAGGATGGTTTTCATAACTAAATAATTAGTTATTTAGTTATGTTGGTCAAGTGTCTTGTGCACAACACGACAATCCAAGCCTGCCAACGTTGAGATTGCCTCTTCAAGCGGCTAAGATGCTTATCTTTCACGATTTCATAGATAGCGATCCTGCGTGGCACCCTTACTGCGACAATCCGAACTTCTGGACAATATTGCCCGTGCGGGCTTCAGTTTTGTAGCGGGCGAGGCTATGCAGGCCTGGTTGCTGGCGCAAGGCGAGGATGCCTTAAGTGATTGGCCGGCATTTGCCGCCAGCTGGGAAGCCATGCCACTGGATCAATACATGGCGGATGGTGGCCGTTATCGCCGCCGCCGTTACGCCACCCTGAGCGCACCGGCACAAGACGGTGACATCGTGCTTGAGCCACACCAGCCGCATTATCAGAGCCTGGACTACAATCCGCTCAACGGCGGGGTAGCGCGCGAGTTTGAGCCGATTCCTGCCCATATCATGCAAGGTAACAGCATGCGTAATATCCTGCGTTTCTGTCGCAAGATGTTCAGCCGCATGCTGCCCGATAAAGCTTGGCATATCGAATGCCACCAATTCCGCATTGAGGCTAGCGCCGACCTGCATGGCAAGCCCACCCCAGAAGGCATCCATCGCGATGGTGTGGATTTTGTGCTGGTGATGATGGTAAAGCGCGTCAATATTTCCAGCGGCACCACCACCATGCATGATCTTGAGCATAAAACTCTGGATAGCTTTACCCTGACCAAACCACTGGATAGCGCGATTGTGAATGATAGACGCTGCATGCATGGTGTAACGCCGGTGGAGCAGATTGATCCTGCCATCCCTGCTTATCGCGATGTACTGGTCGTGACTTTTCGCGCCAAATAGCCCGCAAATCGTCGATTAGACGCTAAACGGCAGCCCTGTTTACGCCATTTAACACAGTTGTGGTAGCGTATGCTGACAAAAGCCAGAATGCTGTTTGAAACTGCGGTGCTACGGCACCGACCACGGAGCTAAGCGCGAGCCAGTATGCAAGAAAAACCGACCCCCATCGAGATTGCCAGACAGGCGCTGATGCAGCTTGCTTCGCGCAAGGTTCCGCCTACGCCGGACAATTTTCGTACCGTCTACGACGAAATTGCAGGCGTTGTTTCCAGCAATGAAACCCTGGAGCTTGCCCATGTGCTGGACAAGGTCCTGCACGACGCCGGCAAGCAGCGTCCCAAGTACATCGCCGCCGCGCAATCGATTGCCTCCCTGATTGAGAAAAAAGACTGGTCCAGGCTGGAGGATCAGCTCATCAAGCTATTGCCCATGGGAGCTGCAGGTGGCGATGAAACCAGCTGGCCGGTGGTGATCCGCAATCTGCTCAAGCAACTGGAGGTGAGCCACAAAGGCGTCACCCTCACTCGCAAGAAAGAGGGGCTTAATCGCGTCCTCACCAACTTTGGCAGTGATCCCGATGTCTTGCCGCAAAAAATACAATCGCTGGTGAATTCCTGGGGGCAAGGTTCGGTGGCGGACCATGTGCCTGGTGATGGCCCGCAGGTGCTGGAAGGTGAAGCGGAAACCATAGGCGAAACGCCGACGCCTGCCCCCAGCAAATCGCTCTATGGCAAAAAGCCTGCAGAATACTGGCGCGAGATGCTGGTGCGTACCATGGAGCTGGTGCTGATTCCGCAATTGCATTCCCTGCCTGAGCCGGAAGCCAAGGCTAAGCAACTGGTCAAGGATATCAATAGCGCGACCAATGAAACCCAGATCAAGCGCATTGCCGAAGAGCTAAAAAGCGTGCTGTTTACCCTGGAGATGCATGGGGATCAGCAGAACCGCTTGCATGAAGCCTTGTTGCAGCTATTGCGCCTGCTGAACAACAGCATGGGAGAACTGGTGCTGGAGGATAAATGGCTGCATGGGCAGACCAAGATTGTGCAGGATATCCTTGAGAAACCGCTGGACCTCACGCGCCTTTACGATGCGGAAAGCAGCCTGAAAGAGATGCTGTACAAGCAGGGGCAGATCAAGCCACGCCTGATTGAGGCCAAGGATTCCCTCAAGAAAATGGCGGAGATTTTCGTCGATAGGCTGGCCGAAATGGATACGGACACCGGCGAATATCAGAACAAGCTGAATGGCTATCGCGACCGCATCACCTCGACTGAAGATCTGGTGGAGCTCAATTCGGTGATCGATAGCCTGCTGAATGATACCCGTAGCATAGGGCTCAGCATTCAGCGTTCCAAGGATGCGCTGGTGGATGCCCAGCAACGCGCCGATGAAGCAGAAAAGCTTATTGATGAGCTGACACGGCGCCTGGACCATATCAGCGAAGTGGCGCACGAAGATTATCTCACCGGCACGCTCAACCGCCGCGGCATGGACGAGGCCATGGAGCGGGAGTTTGCCCGCGCGGATCGGCATGGCACCACGCTCAGTATTGCCATGATGGATATTGACCACTTCAAGCAGCTCAACGATAACCTGGGCCATGCCACCGGCGACCAGGCATTGATCCATCTGGTGCGCATCATCAAGTATTCCCTGCGCAATACCGATGTGCTGGCCCGCTTTGGTGGCGAGGAATTCATCATCATACTGCCGAGCACCCGTCAGGATGAGGCCATGGAAATCATCAAGCGCGTGCAGCGTGACCTCACCAAGAATTTCTTCATGCACCGTAACGAACGTGTGCTGATCACTTTCAGCGCAGGGGTGGCAGAGCGCCTGCCTGGCGAGGGACCGGACAGCATGGTTCCGCGGGCGGATGCCGCGCTCTACAAAGCCAAGCACAGCGGCCGCAATCAGGTCATCGGTGCCGAAGCGGTGCTGGAAGAGCCGGTGATTCGTGAAATTACCGATGCCAGCGGAACTAGCGGGGATGCTGGTGGTTAGATTCTTATTGGCATGCCTGATGTCAGTGATGCTGTTTACGCATGCCATGCCTGCATGGGCCGTGGATGCGGATGCGCTGCAAGCGGCATTCAACCAGCGTTATCAAACATTTTTTGGGGCAGATAATACCTCACTGCTGCCATTGCCTGCGCTCGACAAGCATGAGTGGAAGCGCATGCGCGAGCAAAAAACCTTGCATCAGGTTTACCAGGAACCAGGCAAGTACTACAACAGCAAAGTGTATGTGTTTACCTTGTATCAGGAGGAAGGTGGCGGCGCCTATTACCTGGATGCGACGGGTGGTTTCTGGGGCATGGATGAGCTGGTGTACGGGCCTTTGTCTGCACAGGATCTCGGTACTCCCTGACACTTGCTACCAAGGTGCGTCCTTGCGCTGCCGCGTAAACCAGAATGTCTTACGATCAGGCTGTCGCCAGCTCGGCAGAGGCCGCCAGTAGCGTATAAATCTTCTCTGCGGTCACCGGACGCGACAGCAGATAGCCCTGAAATTTGTCACAGCCCGCCTGCGCCAGAAAATCATACTGCTCCTGCGTTTCCACCCCCTCTGCCACGGTAAGCAGATGCAGCCCCTGCGCCATGCGGATGATGCTGGCGGCGAGCTGCATGTCATCGGTGTTGTCGGGGATATCCTTGACGAACTCACGGTCAATTTTAAGCGCATGGATGGGCAGGGTCTTCAGCTTGGCCAGCGATGAATGGCCGGTGCCAAAATCGTCCAGGGCGATGCGAACACCGGTTCTCACCAGGGTATGCAGCGTGGGAATGGCGATATCCATTCTATCCATTACCGCGTTTTCCGTAATCTCGATGATCAATCGCGCTGGCGCAATGCCATGGCGCTTCAGCGCCTCATGTACCGTCATCACAAAATTTGCATCGCAAAAATGCCGCGCCGAGATATTGACGGCCATGCTGAGGGTATTGTCCGGCAGGCGCGTATCCCACTCGGCCAATTGACTGCAGGCATGGTCGAGTACCCATTCGCCGATGGGGATAATCAAGCCGGTTTCTTCTGCGCAAGGAATAAATAGATCAGGGTAAACCAGGCTACCATCTTCCTGTTGCCAGCGTATCAGGCACTCGCAGCTGGAAATGGACGGGCTCTCGCCATCGGCGACTTTGGCATAGATGGGCTGGTAATGCAGGACAAAGGCTTTGTCGCGTATGGCCTGGCGCAGGCGGCTTTCCGTCATCAGCCTTTCCTGGGCGCGTTTGGTCAGCTCCTCGGTGTAAAACTGATAGCGGTTGCGGCCGGTATCCTTGGCGCGATACATGGCGGAATCGGCATTGCGGATCAACTGCGTAGCATCCTGGGTGTCTTCCGGGCACACGCTGATGCCTATGCTGGCACTGATTACCACCTCACAATTGCCACTGAGGTGGAACGGAGTCTTGAGCGCCTCCAGCATATTGCTGGCGATGGTCGCTGCCTCGCTGGCGTTCTGTAATTGCTCGATCAACAGCACGAACTCATCGCCACCCAGCCGCGCAAAGGTATCCTGTTCACGTATGCGCAGTTTCAGGCGCTCCACAATCGCGATCAGCAGCTCATCGCCGATAACATGGCCCAGGCTGTCATTGATGTTCTTGAAGTGGTCGATATCAATAAACAGCATGCCTACCCTGTTATTGTTGCGCGCACTCAAGGCCAGGGCATGGCTGAGCCTGTCCTGAAAAAGCAGGCGGTTGGGCAGGCCTGTGAGAATGTCATGATGCGCCAGATGCTGGTAGCGCAATTGCCCTTCTTCTATCAGCTGTTCAGCGGTTAGCAGGCGCTCGCTTTCAGCCAGCAGTATGCTTTGCCTCACCATGGCCAGCGCAATAATGCTCAGGCATGAGGCTAGCGCAATCGACTTGGCGATGGGGGTGGCGGTATCCATCATCATGAAATAGATGGTGCTGATGGCAATCAGCATCGCCATCAAGGGGATAGCCCGTTGTATGCCCTGGCAGATACGGATGTAGTTGCGATTAGCGGATGGCGTGGCTATCCAGTGCATGGCCCCCAGCCCGAGCAGCAGATCCGAGGCCGAAAACACATGGTTGAGCAGCGAGCCATCAATGTTCACCTGATCGATGACGTTGAGGTTCCATTGCATCCAGATACCGCCTTCCAGTGCCAGCCCGCCCAGTAGCAACACCCAACCCCATTGCGGGCGCAGGCGTAAAAACGGCACCAGCAACAGCGCAAAGCAAGCGGCACTGAGCAAGCCGGCCGGATAAAACACCAGCACCAGCAGCTGCAAGGCATTGTTATCAGCCTGGCGCGCGAGATAAATCAGCAGGATGAGGCCAATGACAGCAATCGTCATCACCGCCATATCCAGTTTGGCAGCGGTGAGTTTGGCATGCGAAAGATGCAGCTTGAGGGCGCTGAGCAAGCCCAGAATGCAGCAGGGGCCCAGCATCAGGTAAAAGAAATCGGCGGGCGCCGGAAATGGATTCCAACCTATGGCGGATTGCACATCCCAGCAAATCTGGCCTAAAAAGTAGGAGGCGATGCCCAGTAAAAACCAGCGCCTGGGCTCGCGTTGCTCGGGGTATGCTTCGCGGTAACCTATGCGGGCCAGCAGGAATGCGGCGCCGCTGCTGACCGTCCAGTGCACGTTATCAAGCCAGGGCAACCATGACGGGGGTGCAAAAAAAGAACCTATGATGGCCAGGACCACCACCGTCACTGCACCAAAAAGTACCCCTTTTGCGTAGCCTGACATCATTAAGTTCTTTTTATAATTATGCTGTTGCATCATTTAACCTCAATCATTAACAGGTGTAAATAATACGTTTCAGTGCATATGTTTATCTCTGTACAGCTTGCGCATGGCAAACAGATCATGTGATACGTGGCGGTGTCTTCCCCCCGTATTTTTCAAGCATATTTCGGTCCAGTTTCCCGTAAAATGCCTTTTTAGACCGAACGCCGCCATGACATCACCCATCGCTTCCCCCAACATCCGCCTGCTGCAGACCCCCTCTTTCCTCAAGTTGATGGCCTTTCGCCTGTCGGTGATCTTTTCCTACCAGATCGTGGCGGTGGTGGTGGGATGGCATATCTACCAGCTCACGCGTGATCCGCTTTCGCTGGGCCTGATTGGTCTGGCAGAAGTCGTGCCTTATATCTGCACCGCGCTGTTTGCCGGTTATGCGGTGGATCATCACTCGCGTCGCTTTTTTGGGGCCATGGCCGGGGGCGTACTCATGCTGAATGCGCTCACGCTGGCGGCGGTATCGGCAGGCTATGTGCCGGGAAGCCCGACCTATTGGATTTACGGCTCTATCGTTTGTGTGGGGTTTGCGCGGGCGTTTATCGGCCCCTCATTCAGTGCCTTGTTTGCATTGGTGATACCGCGTAGCGAATTTGGCCGTGCCGCCGGCGTGGGAAGTTCTATTTTCCAGATCGGCCTGGTCATGGGCCCCGCCTTGGGCGGCATACTGGTAGGCTGGACCAATGTCAGCGTGGCCTATCTGGTTTCCGCCGGATTCGCCGTGATGGCGGCTGTAGCTATTCTCAGCATACGCGTGGTAGAGCCGCCGCCTGCCGAGAGCGTGCCGGTATTCACCAGCATCGGTCAGGGCTTGCGCTTTGTATTCAGCAATCAGATCGTGCTGGGTGCGCAGGCGCTGGATATGTTTGCCGTGTTATTTGGCGGAGCGGTCGCCATGCTGCCCGCCTTTATTCATGATGTGTACCATCACGGCCCCGAAGGTCTTGGCATCCTGCGCGCGGCGCCTGCGGTGGGGGCGGTGCTCATCGGCCTTGTGCTGGCGCGGCACCCGCTTAACCGGCATGCTGGCAAATACCTGTTGATAGCCGTGGCTGGCTTTGGCATCAGCATCATACTGTTCGGCTTGACCTCGCATTTCTGGCTGGCAGCTTTTTTACTGGCACTCTCGGGGATATTTGACGGGATCTCGGTAGTGTTGCGCACCACCATCATGCAGCTGATGACGCCGGATGCCATGCGCGGACGGGTGTCGGCCATCAATGGCATCTTCATAGGTTCTTCCAATGAGTTGGGTGCATTTGAATCAGGCGTCACCGCCCGGCTGATGGGGCTAGTGCCTTCGGTGATTTTTGGCGGGACCATGACCCTGGCCGTGGTGGCAGCAACTGCGCGTCTGGCGCCGCGCCTGCGCCGCCTGCATCTGCATGAGCTGCATTAAGGTCTTGTGCAGTATCAGAAAATTTAGAAATATTTTCGGCTACGCCCTAAAGTAATCAAATTG